>JAHISH010000151.1 GCA_018818365.1 Candidatus Omnitrophota bacterium
AGGAGAATGTAATGAAAAGGATTAATTCTTATTTAAGATTTCTCATTTTGGGTCTGTGGCTACTTGGCATATATCCGCTTTATGCCGAAGATCTTGATTTGGAGCGCATTGTGGTTACGGCGTCCCGCATGCAGGAAAGCCAAGCTACTACCCCTAGAAAGATTGATGTAGTTACTGCAGAAGAGATGGAGATAACCCAGACCAAAACTGTGGCAGACGCCTTAGACCATGTAAGTACGGTAAGTATCAGCCATTATGGCGACCAGGCCGCCAGCAAGACCATCAGGATGCGCGGTTCTACCGCAGCGCAAGTTTTGGTCTTAATAGACGGCAGGCCGATTAATAATCCGCGAGACGGTGAAGTGGATTTGTCACTGATTCCGGCAACGAATATCGAACGCATAGAACTTTTACGAGGAGCAGCCTCTAACCTTTACGGCACCGGGGCAATGGCAGGTACGGTTAATATTATTACCCAAGAGCCGCCCCGTGAAGGACAGAAAACATCCTTTACCAGTACCTTCGCTACCCATCGCTCATATAGTGAGAAACTTACCCACGGCGCCCGTATAGGAGATTTCGGGTACCTATTGAGCGCACAGTATGAGACCAGCGAAGGATTCCGCGATAACGCAGAATCCCGCAAGAAGGGTTACAATACCAAATTCGAATACGCGCTCAATAATGAGAACAAATTAACCCTTAATACCGGGTACTTGCGCGCGTGGGCAGGCAGGCCCGGCAGGACCACTCTATTCGATAGCGACGATAAGCAACGCGATCTGAAGAATTTCGTCGATGCGAATTGGCGTTTCCAAATGGATGAAGAGACTCTTTTTTCTACTAAGTTATACCATAATTACGACCGGCTTGAATTCATTGAGAATACGGACGTCTCAATTTATGATACGCCTCTTGATAAGAAAATCCATACTACCAAAGTATTAGGGGTTGATAGCTATTTCCAAAAGAAGCTGTCCGATTGGTATGCCGCACTACTGGGCTTCAACTATATCCAGAACCTCAATGACAGCACTGCAACCGCAAAACATGAATACCGAGTGCGCGCCTGGTACATGGAGAATGAGTTTACCGTAAGTGATGAGTTTAAGATAAATTTGAGCGGCCGCCTTGATGACTACTCTAATTTCGGAACTAAATTCAATCCTTCTTTAAGCCTCTTCTACGAACTCCAGCCCGAAACCAAGCTGCATTTTATGGTCAGCAGGTCTTTCCGCGCCCCGACATTCAATGACCTATATTGGCCGGATGAAGGCTGGGCGGTAGGAAATCCCCTTTGCAGGCCGGAAAAATCGATTAACGCAGAGGTAGGTATCGATACTAAAATAAATTCATTTATCACCACTAGTTTAATCTATCATCATAGCGACTACAATCAGCTAATTAATTGGGCGGATGACGGGGGCACATGGAAACCTACAAATGTAGGATCGGCAATTATGGATGGCGTGGAGAGCGATACGCGCATACGCCTTACGGATACCTTAAGCTTCGATGCACGCTACGCCTATTTACGGGCGAAAGATGATAAAACTAAGAAATACCTGGTCTATCAGCCAAAACACAGGGCTGATTGGGCACTGCGCTACCAAGACACCAAAGGGCTGACTTTACAACTCCAAGGCCAATTCACCGATACGCGCTTTTATGATTCCAACAATACGACACAGCTTAAAAGATTCTTTGTGATGAATATCTCCGCTGCGAAGAAATGGAATGAACATCTTAGTTGTTTTCTCAGCATCAATAATCTTTTAAATGAGAAATACGAGGTGCTGCGGGATTATCCCATGCCGGGATTCTCTATTACTCACGGGATAAAATTGGAATTCTAAATCTTATTGCAATAACCCCAGGGGCATGCTAAGCTTAACGCATCATGCAACTAAAGCCTAATTTATTCATTATCTGTCTGTTTTTTTCAACGATACTCCACGGCGCGCTTTTAGTCAGCAATCCGCACTTTAACATTTCGTTGGCGAATAAGACAGAGAAGACCCTCCAGATAGAGTACCTCAAGAGCATCCCTCTCAAAGAAAAAAAACAGATTAACCCCCGTTTACGCAATGATGCCCTGCTTAAGCTTGCCCCTAAAGGGACTATGGAGAAAGCCTTAAAACCCTCCCGTCTCGATAAAGAAAAGCTTTTCAGGAATGCAAAGATTACACCTCCCCGCGGAAGAATATTCAATAAGCCAAAACTTACAAGCCCTGATGTCATCGCGATTAAGAAAAAAATCACCCTTACGTCTGATGATAAGAACAAAATTAACAGTGTCGCGTATGTCACACACACTCAGATTATTCGGGAAAAGATCAAACGCGCGCTTTATCAACATTACTCCGGCACCGATACAGGGGAGGTCTGTATTTCTTTTGTAGTTTCCAATAACGGCACGCTTATTGATGCGCGTGTGGTCGAAGACAAATCATCGCCTAACCCCAAATTATGCCGCATTGCCCTCTTAAGCCTCAAATACGCCACACCATTCCCGCCTTTCCCCAAAGATTTGGATTACCCGCAGCTATCATTTAGCCTCGTCGTCTCCTTCGAAATCGAATAAGGGGGACGTTTCTATTTTTCTGCTAGGTTTACGTCTGGGCTTTAAAAAATAGAAACGTCCCCATACCCATGGGGAAGAAAGCGTTTTCTTTAAGATTCATATCCACCCTTGAAATGTTCTTGCGAAATGTTATACTTTAAATGAACCTGCCACGGGATAAAACGCGAGGGTTTTATGCCCGATTATAAACTTAAGACCAAATCACTGAAGAGACTGTTTTTCGGAGGTTTGGTTTTCTTTTTTCTCTTTTCCGCTTGTGTTCCCTGCCAGGCCATGGAGATACTCCCCAAACGCCCCAAAGACACCACAATCAAAGGTCAGGTAATCAACTCGCTAAGCAACCAGCCACTCTTAAGAGCTAAAGTCAAGATACTTGATGCTTCAAATAGAGATATAACAACGTCTGAGACTGACACACAAGGCCGTTATTCGGTAAAAAAGCGGCTTTCCGGTAACTATGTTTTTTCCTGCCAAATCGAAGGATATACTACCGTATCTGTACCAAAGAAGCTGGATAGCGGAAAATCGTACACTTTAAATTTCCATCTTCAACCAACCCCACAACCCAGAATTCCTCCGCGTATCAGTAGCACTACTCCTTCTGATGGGAGCATTCTCTATTCAGGAGAAACCATCCAAATATCTCCATCTATAAATGAAGATGCAACAACTCCTTTACAATATCAGATTTCAGTAGACGGGATCATAAAACAAACTTGGCTTAATACACCTACCTATAATTGGATAATTAATAACGCAGATATCGGTATACATAGGATAAGAATAGAAGTAAGAAATGCTCAAGGGAGTAACCGTAGGGAAGTAGAGGTTGCAGTTGCCGCAAGGCCTCTCATACCTGCAGAGCAAGAAGTATGGAGAAATGGCTTAGAAAGATAATCTGTATTACTTTAGCAGCAGTGCACCTGTTGACTTTCTGCTTAAGAGACGTTTGTTTTGCAAAAGAACAAGTCTCTAAAGAGAGTAAGAGCAGTGTCCCAAGCAGCCATTCTCAAGAAACTAATTCTTCATCGACAACCCCTTCACAAAGCACACAAGAAGAAGCGCCAAGGCCTGCGGCAAAAGTAGCGTCTGCCGCCCCCGCAGGAAATATTTCTACCCCCAGCTCAAGTTTCAACCTGGGAGTTCTTCAGTCTTTCCAAACAGAACCATCCACCGGGAGAGCGACCTTCTCAGTTCCTATCGCAGTTCCTCCTGGACGAAGCGGAATGCAACCTAATATCGCCCTTGCTTATGCTTCAGGAAACGGAAATGGTTTCTTAGGAGTAGGGTGGAGCCTGGAATTGGGCTCAATTGAACGCTCCACTAAAAAAGGCATACCTAAATATGATTCAAGTGATACTTTTATTTTTAATTCTGGAGGATCTAATGCTGAATTAGTGCATATTGGCGATGGCCAATATCGCGCCAAAGTTGAGGAGGCGTTTCTGACGTTTACCTTTGATGGAACGTATTGGCTGGTAAAAGATAAATCTGGAACAACCTATCAATTTGGCAGTACTACAACGTCACGACAACGAAACTTCAGATGGGCGCTTGATAGGGTCTGGGATATTCGCGGAAACTACCTGAATATTGACTACATTACTGACCAGGATCAGCTTTATCCAAATACGATTACCTATGGCGGCAATACGCCAAGTAGCTTCGGCCATCCTTACCGCGTTGAATTTATATGGGATAGTTCCCCACGCTTAGATACCATTTATAATGGCCGTCCGGGTTTCTTAGTAACCACCACTAAACGCCTTAATAATATAGTAATTCGCTATCAATCAGAGCTTGTACGCAGATACCATTTAACCTATGCAGCTTCATCTTCACAACGCTCATTATTAACCACTATTACCCAGTATGGACGCGATGATACAACTTCACTCCCGCCGGTTACCTTTACCTATAATTCCGCAACACCTGGATGGCAAACAGCCACCAATTATACTTTTCCCACAGCAGCCTACTTCAATGCTGGAAGTGTATTCGTAGACGTAAACAATGACCTATTCCCCGATATTATCAGAAGACAGTACAATGGAAATGGAGAAACGAATCATTCTTTCCTTTTTAATCCATTTTCCCTCCGTTGGGAAGAAACTGGGACTTGGAGACCCAATCGGGTAATATGGTCTTATTCCGGAGATCAAGGTCTTCGCTTTGGCGATGTAAATGGAGATAGTTGGATTGATTATGTTGCATGGATTAATGTCACTCCAAAAGAAGTTTACATAAATAATAAGGTGAATGGCTGGGATAATAATTCAAATTGGCAACTTCCTGATGACTATGCAATTAGTAATCATTGGGCAGACAGTGGAGGGGCACATAGCGAACCCCAAGGAACGGCTGTCTTAGATATTGATGGAGATTGCTACAGTGATTATATAGTCTGTCGAACAGATAAACATAGTATCTATATTAATAATAAAGACGGGAAATGGGAACATAAGAGTAACTGGGATATGTCTGAAGGGAATCTCCTGTCGGATACCCAATTTGCAGATCTTACTGGTGATGGCCTTCCGGATTTAATTGTCGCAACTGCAGTATATCTCAATACTGGCAGTGGCTGGCAACGGCAATCGAA
>JAHISH010000152.1 GCA_018818365.1 Candidatus Omnitrophota bacterium
CGGAACTTTCCGGAGCGTCAATTACACCGCTTGAGTAACCCACAATCCAGGCCCCTTTTTTCTTAACCCCGGTTACCTGAGCGGAATTGGTATAATGTAAAATCTTGATCTTATTATGCCCGAGTTCTTTGGCAGCAATCAATGTCGAAACAACGCCATAACCGCCGCAGAGTTGAAGCTTCGCGTCTTTAAGGCCGAAATACAACCCCTGCGCGTCCATGGTCTCTAAAAATCCCAGGGTCAGCGTATCGATCATCTCCGTCTCTTCATAATCATAGCCATGGTACATATCAGTAGAAGCTACCAATAAGACGTCACGTCGCTTTCCGATTGCCTCTTTCAGTAACTGGGCGAATTTCTGGCATATCTCCAGGGAGCATTCCCCCATAATCACCGGGACTATTTTTACTTTGGGGAGAACCCGCTGGATAAAAGGAAGCTGCACTTCAACAGAATGCTCTTTTGCAAAGGCAAGCGGCTGGAATATCGCTTCAGGTATTTTGTTCAGTAATAAGCCGGCAAATTCTTCATCAATAGGAAGATCACCCAATGGAGTCCGAAATGCGCCTTGAGGATAGACAGAAATTCCTTGAAAAGCGTAATGATGGCTACTGCCGATAACGACCACCGTAGTATATGGTCTGTCTTTCACCAGCTTATAACCATAGGCAGCTACCTGTCCCGAATAGCCATAGCCGGCATGAGGAGAGATAACCGCAAAGATATTTCCCGGCATCGGCTCCGGGGCGGCCTTCTCGATGAAATCATCGACGGTTTGTGCCAGCTGCGTTGGATTGTCAGGATAAAACATTCCGGCGACATTCGGTTCCTTGACCTCAGAAGCAAATAAGCTGCAAGCTCCAAGCTGCAAGCTCCAAGCTAGGAATACGAACAGAAAAATCTTATCACTTAAAAGCTTGAAGAAATTTATTGATTTTTTTACTGAGTTCTTCATAATTCTCCTTAAAATGAAGATATTGTTCTTTATCCCCCAATGACCCGCACTCAAACAGCTGCTTCAAATGTTCTTGTGTTTCATCACACGACGCATGGGCATAGACTAAGAATTTCAGATAATCCGCTTGGTAGCGTTTGCGCCCGAATCCTTCTACTATATTCGCAACCACTGCTATTGATGACCTGCGGATCTGTGAGCCTTCTTCATACATCTCAAATTGCGGAAGGGTTAAACTCATCTTATGAATTCCCAACGCAAGTGTATGCGCCAGCTGATATATTTCTAAGTCTCTATAACTTTGCATTGTTCTTTCTGCTTTAACCTACAGCCTGAAGCCTGGAGCCTGAAGCCTGGAGCCTATAACTATATCTATCTCCACACTCCTTTTATCTTGAAGCCGCAGAACCTGCATTTCCCGTCGACGACATTATTCTGCGCCACAAAGTACCCCTTGCGTTCGATAAGAAGCTTCTTACATTGGGGGCAATAGGTGTTTTCCGAAGGGTTTCCTGCGAGGTTTCCGATGAAGACATACTGCAGCCCGCAGTTCATAGCGATCTTTCTTGCTTTCTCCAGCGTGGCCACTGGAGTAGGATTCAAAGCTACCAGTTTATACATGGGGAAAAAACGCGAGAAATGAAGCGGCGTATCCTCCCCCAGGTTCTCCTTGATCCAAAGGCACATCTGGGTCAGGGTCTCATCGTCGTCATTATATCCGGAGAGTACCAGATTAGTAATCTCAAGGTGCACCCCTGATTCCTTGAGGATCTTCAAAGTCCGCAATACCGGCGCCAGGGTGGCCTCTGATATATCGCGGTAGTAATCTTCCCGGAACCCCTTGAGATCGACATTCGCGCCATCAAGGTATTTCACTAATTCCCGCAGAGGCTCTTCATTGATATAGCCGGCGGAGTGCATGACATTCTTTATCCCTGCTTCCTTCGCCAGCTTTGCGGTCTCCAGCATATATTCATAGAAAATGGTCGGCTCGGTATAAGTGTAGGCAATACTCGGTGAGCCTGCTTCCTTGGCCTTTTTCACTAATTCAACGGGCTCCAGATACGCGTATTGCAGATCTTCCGGCTTTGCCTGGGATATCTCCCAGTTCTGGCAGAATTTGCAGCGCAGGTTACAGCCGGCAGTGGCAATGGAAAACGCGGTGGTAGATGGCAAAAAGTGGAAGAGAGGTTTTTTTTCGATGGGGTCGATGTGGATTGCCACCGGCCGGGCATAGACAAGGCTATAGAGGGTTCCGTCGCGGTTCTCCCGGACACCACAAAAACCACGTTTCCCCGATGGGATAAAGCACATGCGGGGGCAAAGCTGGCACTGGACGACCTTCTTATCTAATTTTTGGTAATAGCGGGCTTCGCGTAATTGTTCCTGCGCGCTGATAGGGAGAATAACGTAACATAAGCTTATAAGTAAACTAAGCCCTGCACAAGCACCGAACAACCTTATGTATTTCTTCATCGCACCAATGGGGAGAAAAAGGATAAATAAGGGGACGTTTCTATTTTTCCACCAAAAATTTCCTTGTTAATGAGCGCATAATTTACGGAGCAGCGAGAACGTAAATTATATGCGCGAATTAATCCCCACGCTTTGTGTGGGGATCTTCTGCTGAATCAGATACCGCACTCGCTGCTCGGCTTGCCGCCTCGCTACGCTTCATTCACCCGCTATAACTTGTCAGGGAATGACACCGTGCAAAGCACGGTGCTGTTTTAGTGCCACTAAAAATTTCCTTGTTAATGAGCGCATAATTTACGGAGCAGCGAGAACGTAAATTATATGCGCGAATTAATCCCCACGCTTTGTGTGGGGATCTGTAACTGAATTAGATACCGCACTCGCTGCTCGGCTTGCCGCCTCGCTACGCTTCATTCACCCGCTATAACTTGTCAGGGAATGACACCGTGCAA
>JAHISH010000017.1 GCA_018818365.1 Candidatus Omnitrophota bacterium
TAAGGTTTATAGATAAACCGGATTTTCATTATGCATTTAAAACAGACAATCTACGCCAAAGATTCAGTGATTTAGGAAAGATTCACAAAGGAGATAAATATGATAACACAACAGAAACACATTATTTTAACCTTAAGTTTTTCAAAAATCAACAGGCTCTTGCGGTAGAATTCTTTTGCAGTAACGAAATCATCTTTATTCGCAAATACTAACCCCATATCGAAATAATCACAGGCAAGGTTAAATCTATGCGCATAAGAAGACTGCCTTTCACGGTTGATCTCGGAACTTTTAGTAAGTAATTCTAAAGCCTTGTCATACTCTTCTTGATCAATATGCCACACTGCCATCTTCCTCAAGGCGGTTGCCTGATTAATCCAATCGGCGTGCTCCTTACTTACCGCATAAGCCTTCTGGTACAAATCAAATGCTTTCCTGCCATCGCCTTGCAGATAATAGAACCAGCCAAGCTGATTGTACGCAGAAGCCCGATGCGCTGTTTTGTTATTTTTCTCGCTTGCCATACTATAGTCAAAATAATACTTTAACGCCATCGCAGAATCACCCTGCCGTTGATAAATATCGGCAAGCATAGGATAGGCATCAAGAAACAAGGGATCTTTGCGGATAATATGTTTTAAGATAACGGATGCCTCGGCATTCCTTCCTTGACGGAACAAGTATCCGGATTTTTTAAAGAGTATAAAAGAAGTTGGATTAAGCATAGGAAATGCCATATACACCATGGCGGCAACCGATAAGACCGAAATCACCAATAACAGTGTTCGGGAGAATCTCTTGGAAAATGAAACAATGAAACTAACCTTTGCGAACGCACGTGTGGGGATACTCTTCACGAGCTTGAAACTCGGATCACCGTATAAGATATAATACGCCCAATACAATGAGGACAATCCTCTTCTCTGCACTAACTTTAGACGGGCCAATCGGATACTTAAGCCCACCCCATGCCCGGCAAGAAGCTGTGTATAGAACTCTTGGGCGAATTGCAAGCTTGCCTCATCTTCAACTTTGTGGATCGAACCGATATAATGCCGCACTCCCGAAAATAAAAATGCCGAGGCCATACTGTAATTCTTTTCCTGGAAAGCCCGGAGAGAACACTCGCGAGGAATTTCCGCCGAATGACACGCATTGGCAAAGATCAAAGAAGGCAGTGCCGAAGAAGTCCCCAAACGTAAAATATCTGCGCTGGTAAAAATCCCATCTTCAAATACCCATCCGCTTGCCGAAGGAGTATCCGCATTAAACTCCCCATGCCCGCAGAAATGAAGGATATCATACTCCGGGAGATTCTTTTTAAGATAAAGCGTATCGACATGGCTTGTTTTAAAGTCAATACGCATACGCTCTCTTTGAGGATCAAAGGCGCTTCGTATTTTCTGGCCTTCGCGATAGGCTGCGTTCAAGTCATGGGTAGGATCTGCGACAATAAGCATCTTAACTGATCCTTGCAGGCTGCGGCATACGGGAATACGGGGTTCTCTTTTAGTGCGCACTAATCTTCCAATATCAAAATTGAGCGCCAGGAAATCACTGCCGTCATGTATAAGTTCCCACGGGATATTCATCAACTCCTCATCAAGGGATAGAATTAATCCCGCAGTCTTTTGCTGCTTCAACGCATCTTTAATCTGCGGGGTGAGAAGATGCTCCCAGAGGAATTGTCCCCTTCTTTGGATAATCGCAAGCAACTCTTTATCCCCAACCCCATTCTTTTCAAACTTGTAAAATGATGCCATGATCTCTTGACAAACCCTCTGTATCTCGGGAAAAGAAACACGGCATTGACTGTAGTGTTTAATAGTAGCCAGAGAATCCTGAGCAAAAATACTCATGCTCAAGGAGCTATTGTGGGTAAGAATCTCTAAAACCTGAGGCCCTGCCTGGCGCACCATACGTTATACGCGCATATCGATCACCACCATTGCCAGTGTATCGGTGAGATCCGTAACTTCAATCTTATAGACGCCTACTTTTACGTGTTCAAACGTCACCATCCCTGAACCGGTCACATATGATTCTAACTCCCGGTCATCTTTAATAAGGGTAATCCTTAGATCCTTGAGTGTCTCTTGAGTCTGCTTCTGTGTAATACGCACCATCGCGCTAAAGGATTTGCTGCTTTCATTCTCAATCTTTACCTCAACCCGTAGCTGATCAATATCCTTTAGGATAGTAACTTCATCTTTAAAATCTTTGATCTTTCTACTGCGCAGAACCGGCGCGGGGATAAGTTCATGCCCTACTAAAACATCTCCCGTGGTACTGATCATTTCAAGAATATGTTCACGCATACGTAGGATTATCTGTAGAATTGACGCCTGGTCACACGCCGCGACAAGGCCCTGCGCCTTTTTAATCAATTCGCGGGGAACCTCTTGCCAGACCTGCGGTTGCGTGTGGATATCAATTACCAATTTCTCCGCGCAAAGATGACAAGTAGTCACATGTTCTTTGATCGCAGCAACTTCTTCGGGAGACGACTTACCGGCAAGAAAACAAACCCATGACTCTTCATCCGGGTGACTCTTATGTTCACGAGAATGCACTGCGCGCCACCCCGAATAGACGCGTGCGATCAACTTTTCAAGATTATTTTCCATATAACCTTCCTCTCTGCTTCTTTCATCCTTGGCATCGAAGATGCCGAGGATGAACTTCGGCCATACAACTTACCTCTTTCAACCACGTTCAGGACGTAATCCTTAAACGAAGAATCACGTTCGCTACGGTCCATAAGTAGTCCCCTCACTTCAACAGACGAACACTTAACAGAAATCTCACATAAAACCTTTTCTTTTAAAACAATCTCTCAAACGGTCAAAAATGCGGCTTTTACGCATATCGATGGCACTACGCGAAATACGCAAATGCACTCTCAACATCTCTAAATCCATACGGCGGTAAAGATGCAATTCTACGAAATATCTATCTTCTGTAGATAACAACGAAATACATTCCTGCAAAGTCTCTATATTCTGGCGTGCCGTTAAGACCTCAGAGGGATGGGGGATCTCTGCAGGGAGTATATCCTTCAGCGTCACCTTCTCTGCTTTCTCTTCTTCTAACGAAACCAACGGTTTGTATTTGCGCACATAGTCTATGGTAAAATTAATGGTTATTTTTCTTAACCAACTAGCCAGGCTACAGCCGTTTTTTCCTTTAAAACTCTTTAGTTTATGGAAATTATCACTCACCAGAGATACAAAGATATCGTGAAATATATCCGCGGTTTGTTCTTGGTACAGATGCACTCCTTTTACTTTCAGGACGCTATAGATGTAGGTATAAATAAGGCGGGAGTATCTTTCTATGAATTCGTTCCAGGCAAGAGGATCCCTATCGAGACACCGTTGGACAAAGGTAAGGTCGTCCATAGTATCTATTATTATACTGCGAAAAAAGGCGCAAGGGAATTAAAAAGGACGGCTCCCGTGATAGGAACCGTCCTTTTAAGGCAGTGCGAAAATTACGACTTTACTTGAATAAAGAATTCGAAATAACAAAAGAAGCAAATACTATGGAAACCATGGACATGAGCTTAATCAGAATATTCAAACTCGGCCCGGAAGTATCTTTAAA
>JAHISH010000153.1 GCA_018818365.1 Candidatus Omnitrophota bacterium
ATAATTGGTAGTGGTGGTCTCGCCGCTTGCGGTAGACCTGGCTTCCACCGACGAGGTCGAAGAGGTAACGCTTGGGTGTACGATCATATTAATATACCCATCGTCACTTATCTGCGGCACCACATTCAGGCGTATCCCGATCTCCTGATAGTAATCAAGCGACTGGGTAATAGTCGCCCCCGAACCTGAAGTTGTCCCCGCGGTCACCGTTGCCGCCAAGATGGGAGTATGGTACCCCACCAAAATCGAAGCTTCCTGGTTATCGAGTGTCAGGATTCTCGGAGAAGAAAGGGTGTTCGTACGCACATCCTGCTCTAAGGCATGCATAATAGATTCAAATTGATAGCCGCTTAATTTCTTAAAGATCAACGTCCCCCCAAGGTTATAGGGATAGGTGCCGGGAAACGCGGTAGTTCCTTCTGCAGGGCTAAATAAAGAAAGGGTCTGGTTACTGGCCAAGAAGTTGCCGCCTACCGAACGGGTGTTGAATCCCTGAACATTTTTATTGATTGACTGAGTAGTAATACTGCTAGACTCTGCGCCCGTTGAACTACCTAACCCCCAATCCACGCCAAGGTCACGAAGCACATCCCTGTTGACTTCGATGAGTTTAGCCTCAATGAGCACCTGTTTGGGCCTTTTATCAACAAGCGGCAAGATGAGATTGCGGATTCTATCAAGTGAAGAAGCCGTATCCGTCACAATTAACATCTTGGATTTGACTGAGGGCTGAAAATCAGCCCTCTGAGAGGTAACTTGACCGTTCGCATCTTTTTCCAGATAAATAGGCTCCGATTGCGGTTCGTCAGACAAAGCTGCGTCTCTCTCAACCGCCCCGCTGGTTGTTTCTCTTCCGATTTTGAAAGAACCAAAACGCCATCCTTTTTGGCCCCGCGCATACAATACCGATATTTTTCCCCTGGGCGACATAAGCGGGATAATGATCTTCTGCGCATCCTGGGCATCCAAGAACTTCAACGTAAAAACTTCGGTCTGCAACGGCTCTTCCGCCTGGATCTTCGAAATATTCTCCATTTTTGTCACCAGGATCACATTGCCCTGGCGCTGATACCCATACCCATAGGTCTTCAGGATGACGTCTAACGCCATCTCCCAAGGCACATCCACAAGCCGTATCGTCACTTGCCCCGTGACATCAGGAGTAGCGACAATATTCACGCCGGATTTATAAGAGATTATTTTAAGCACATTTTGGATATCCGCGTCTTTAAAGTCCAGCGTCACATTTTGCGATACGACTCCATCCTGAATAGAGACATACTCGATGCCTTCTTCTATCGTCGCATCTTGGGCAGTCAGGTGGGCGTATATTGTCAATAAAAAGACAATACATGCCAAGATACCTGTGCAATACTTCTTCATTATTCCTCCTTGGTATTCAAATCTACCTCGGTCAATTGATCATCTTTAGAGAAAATAACGCGCGATGGTTCAATCCGCACGACACGATAGCCGCCTATATCACTGCCCACATTGACGACGAGGCCGTTTACAATCGCATAGGAATACCCGTACTTATCATAGATAATCCCTTCGACCATCAAATCGCCTTCTTGGGCAGAACGCTCTATCTTACGCAATTGTCCGTCGGGAGTCACCATAGAGATAAAAGGGTTCCTCTTGCCTTTTGAGTTGTAGACAAACGGCTCGTCGGCAGCACAAAATCCTCCCCCCCCCCGCGCCATCGCAAAAAGCGCTATGAGCGTTAAGAAGAAAACCCAAACTTTCTTAATGCGCACTCGTCGTAACATAGGTCTTAAGGACCAACGATATTTTTTGTCTGACCACATCCTGTCCCTGCGCGGAGATAGTCAGGCTATTCACGGAAAGAAAGACCGGCAACTGCTCGATTGAGCTTAAGAACTTACCGAAACGATGGTAATCTCCGATCATCTCCAGGCCGATCAAAAAAGAACCGTATCTCTGCATCCCCTGATTGGCCTTGCCTTTCATCAGAGTATCCGCGCGGGGGTCTACTTGTAAAATCTGGATTGAATTCTCTTTCGCTAACCCCGAAATTAATTGCAGCAGGCCGACGATCTGCTCCTCAGGAACCACCTCTTTGGTCTGACTGCGCAACTCTGTCCTTTGTGTTGCTTTCTGCGTCTTCTCTGCCTGGAACCTGGTCATATCTGCAGTAAGCCGCATAATATCGTTCTTCACTTTCATTACCTTCGGATCAAGGACTTTAAGGCCGCGTATCTGCAACTGCATCACCAAGAGGAAATCCAACGCAATCAGCAAGGCAATGCCGCCGAGGACGACCCCCGATTTCTGTTTATCCGACTTTAACTGCGCAATGAACTGATTGATTTTCTCAAGACCCATGGGTGCCATTTCCTTAGAATCAATTCTTGAACGATCCGCTTAATACAAAATCCACGACCTTAAGCGTCCCCACCGTCCTGCTTTTTACGGAAGTCAACTCAAGCGTGGAAAAATCCCCTAAGAACGCCTCTTCCTCTTTAATGCTATCGATGAACTTCTTGATCAAAGACATGGATTCTTCTTGCAAGGAGACCACCGACCCATTAAGGGTAAAGGTCTCTTTCGACACATTCATCTGCTTAAACCACAT
>JAHISH010000154.1 GCA_018818365.1 Candidatus Omnitrophota bacterium
ATTCTTCTATTACCTTGTCTAATCGATTGCGCCGCTGTTTTACCGGAACGTCTTTGATCTCAGCCGCAAACTTCAGATAATCTTTGACGGTCATATTGGTATACAAGGGCGGCGTTTCCGGCAAGTATCCGATCTTTTTACGGATGGAGAGGGAATGCCCGGCCATATCCTCTCCATCGATCAATACGGTTCCGGATGAAGCCGGAAGATACGCGGTCAAGATGCGCATCAATGTAGTCTTTCCCGCGCCATTTTTCCCCAAAAAGCCCACAATCTCTCCCGGATGGATCTCAAAGGAGACATCCTTCACGGCTGGAAAATTACCGAAATATTTTGTAACATGCTTGGTTACGATCATCGTTCTCTTGGCCTGCCCCTATAAGTTGTAACAATTTTTAAGAGAGAGCAACTATTTCTTCAGTTTATTATACCACTGATTTTAAACTATTAACATCAAAGAAATACCCGGATCCTCCAGACTCTGACACCCATATCAATAATCTCTCCTTCCTAAGCACCCGGAAAGGGTCGACCAATAGGTAAATAGATGTAAATTGTCCGCCTCTTTTGGGTGGAGATCGGTAATTATTTGATAAGGACTTACGTGACCTTTGCTCCGGGAGTGACAATTTTTTACTACAAGCCTCTTAAGCTCTCCGGCTTCAGCCTTATCTGGCCGCCAATGGCAGACTCCAAGATATTTAACAACATCATTTTATCCTTTGGGAACGCTCCTTCTAGCGCGAGATAGTTTGAAGCGTGATCCGATCGAAATACGGTTTTCTTAAGATCTAATCCCTTTATAATCTCATGGGACTCTTTCAATAACTCCGTAGAATTCAATTCCTCAAATTCTCCTCTTCTGACCTCTTCTGCCAGCGGCGTGCCGGGAATCACCATCAGGGAAAGAAACGATAGGTATCTTGGCTGCATTCTGTTTAATGCCGCCACGGTGCTTATGACATGCTCCTCGGAATACTTCTTGCCGCCTAACCCCAGCAAAACAATCACGGAAGACTTTATATGAGCCTTTGCCGCCTTATTGACCGCCTCGATCATTTCCTCAACGCTTGAAGATTTTCCGCACCGATCAAGTACACCCTGACTGCCGCTTTCCAGGCCCAGGTAAATCAGGCTTAGCTTATGTTTGTATAGCTCTGCCAGTTCATGGTCATTTTTTCTTGTGATATTGCAACCGTTGGCGTAGCTTGAAATGCGGGCGAGGAGAGGAAAAGCCGCATCCAGTTCTTCTAAGATTGGAACAAGCTTGCTATTGGCCAGAACAAGGGCGTCGCCATCCATAAGAAAAACGCGTCGCGTGTCCTGGTATCTACGCGCGTACCCATTTATGTCCGCCGTTATCTCTTTTCGGTCTTTGACTCGAAAAGTTTTACTTTTATACGCACCACAGAAACTACAGCGATCCGCTGAACATCCGAGCGTTACCTGTAAAAGAAAGCTGTCCGCTTCCGCCGGTGGTCTTATAACAGGCTCTATTATAGACATCCTACCCTGGCGAACGCGCTTAATGCTAGATTACCCTTTATAAATCGGCTATATTTTTGCACCATTTTTTCTTAATTATTAAAATAAACTGACAAACCGCTCCTTGAACTCATAGATACGCCGGTCAAATATGATATCACTATGGATTACCGGACGCTTAAATCTTATGCCATCCAGACAAGTGCATCTGCTAAGCGCGACATATAACTGGCCATGAGTAAATGCGCCATGCCCCAGGTCAATTATTACTTTATCGAACGTCTGACCCTGGCTTTTATGAATGGTTATGGCCCAGGCCAGCTTTATGGGATATTGCGCGAAGACCCCCACGACCTCGTCTTCTATCTTATCTTCATCCTCATTGTAACTATACTCAATCTTCTGCCACTTCACCACCGGGACATCGCATCTTCGCCCGTTGATATCCACGACTATCGAATCTTTCGATAAAGCGACGACTTTGGCAAGCGTACCGTTCACCCATTGCTTGTCGGGATCATTTTTTATCAGTATTACCTGCGCGCCCTTTTTGAGTTTTAAGGATGCGCCGGTAGGATATGCCGACTCTTCGAATTTCCCGATTGCCACAGCCTCGTAGGTGATCGCTTTGCCGGGAAGTTTTGATAAGCGCTCCTGATTTATTGTGTTTGCCAGGCTGTTCGTCGTTGTCAGGATCACTGTCTCGTCTTTCTTAGAAACCATTATATCTTTTTGGACACTCTTATTTAATGTATCCAGATCCTCTTCAGTATGCTCTTTATTCCTAACCCTGTGTAAGAGCTCCATAAACGAACTATCTTTTTGTCTATATATAGTCGATAGCTCAATGGACCTAATAGTGCAATCGTTAAATACTTTAGCGCTGAAAAAATAGGGGCTTGGATATCGCTCTTCCAGCAGCTCCTTTGCTTCATGCTCGACCACCGGAGATAGCTGAAAAAGATCTCCAAAAAATACCATTTGGACTCCGCCAAACGGCGTCTTCATTCTACCGCGGTTGAGACGTAATGCATAGTCGATCCCATCCATAAGGTCTGAGCGAACCATCGATACCTCGTCTATTATTACCATGTCGAGATTCTCGACCAAGCTCTTGTCCCTAAGGCGCTTTATGGCATCCTTTTGAATGATCTTTGGGGGGAGCCTAAAGAAGGAATGGATAGTTTGGCCTCCTACATTAATGGCCGCGACACCTGTTGGGG
>JAHISH010000155.1 GCA_018818365.1 Candidatus Omnitrophota bacterium
CCTGGCGTTTAGATTATAATAGCCAGCGGCCACACAGTTCGCTCGATTATATGACACCGGAAGAGTTCCTACAGAAAGAAATAGTGTTAAACGAAACAAAAAACTCTATTCCCTAGTGGACGGTAAATGGGGGCAGGTCATGCCTTGTCGAATGTAACACCACGAATAAACTCGCAAACATCTGCCAGTTGAACTATACGTGCTTTCATATTTTATCTATTATTTTCTTTAATGCGATTATTTCACGATCGGCCATGTCTTCTAATAAACTTAACCTCTCAAGCGTGATCGATGGCATCTCATAAAATACTTCATCCCGTTCAATCTCACGATACCGGCTCGCGGAGAGATCGTATTTATTGGCCTTTAATTTATCCTTCTCCACCCAAAACTGCCGCGTCAGTTGATTAATCTCATTCTGAATCGGCGCAATTTCTTGATGCAGTTCACCCAGCTTGTTGTTATCTGTATTTAGTGCCGCTTGCGCTTTTTCTTCACTATCACCCGCAATCACCTGCTCAAAGGTCAAACGATTGACTTCCGATAAAAGCCCAAGCCGTTTCTTCTTAAGCGGAGCTATCTTTTCTTGAAGCTCTGCAAGGCGTTTCTCTCTTTTTTGAGCGAATTTCTTGTCAAAGCGATTGCGCCAACATTCAATAAGATCCGGGAGATCGCTTTCCGAAGTTTTTTGCCTCTTATCATCCAAAGAAAATCCGTCATGCTCCATATCGTAAAACCAGACTTTTTCCGTAGACGCGCCTTTGGTAAACAAAAGCACCGCCGTTGATACTCCTGCATATGGCCTGAATACACCTGCGGGCATTGATACCACGCCATCAAGCCTGTTCTCTTCAATCAACTTCTTCCTGATCTCAATATGAGCCTGCTGTGAACCAAATAATACACCATCTGGAACAATGACTGCCGCTCGTCCTCCATTCTCAAGAAGTCTTAAGAATAGATGCAAAAATAGGAGCTCGGTCTTTTTACATTTTGTCGGAAGCGTCGGGTTAATGTCTGACGCGTCAATTGCTCCTTTGAACGGAGGATTGGCGAGAACAATATCATACAGCCGCTCTTCTTTGTAGGCCTTAGATAATGTATCGGTGTGCTTAAAATAGGGCGATGTTATGCCGTGCAGGATAAGATTCATTGACCCGATGCGAAGCATGGTCATACCGGAATCGTTATCATAAGCGGTGATCGCTTCATTCTGCAAAAATACGTTCTGCTCTTTGGTCAGTTTATCACCCACAAGCTTATGCGGAAATCCGTCCTCATCATAAACGAGAACCTTGGAGTCAGTATTTTTCTCTAGGACGTACTGATAAAAATTAACCGGGAAGCCGCACGTGCCAGCCGCAGGGTCGCACATCTTCTCCCCTGGCTTTGGATCAATCATCTGCACCATCATACGGATAATGTGACGCGGCGTCCTAAATTGTCCATTCTCGCCGGAAATATTCAGGCGGCTAAGCAAATACTCATAGAGATCGCCTTGGACATCTTGATTCTGGCTTGAAATCTGCAACTCATCGATAAGCCGGCATGCTTCGATAAGAAGACTTGGACGCTTGATCTTAAATTCGGCGTTCTCCATCTGCTCGGCAAAGGATCCGCCTTCACCGCCTAATTCCTTCATCAACGGAAAAACCTTTTCTTTGACTATCTTCAGAGACTTTTCAGCCTCCAAATTGGACCAATGTGACCAGCGCAGTTCCTTGTCCTTAAAAATCGGTGTATATTTACCTTTCCGCAGTTTTGCTGTTCGTTCCCTATCTTCTTCAATTTCTTCCAAGCGTTTCAGGAAAATTAGATAGGAAAGCTGCTCAACGGCATCAAGCGGGTTCGGCAGACCACCGGACCACAATTTATCCCATAGAGAATCAACTTTTGAGCGTAACGTAGAATCTGTTAACATTTCAAGCCTCTATTCTTTCTGTAAATTTTAATAAATCTCGAACATCCCCAGGGGTGAATAGTGTATCAACGGCGTTTCTACCAAAGTTTGTGAGCGGAGAATCATACAGGTCCGCTTCATTAAGCTTTCTCTTTCGAAGGAATACATTTTGAACCGCGCGTAAGAAAAGAATCTGATCTCCTGAATAGTGATGATCATTGATAAAATTCTCAAAACACCGCTGGACCACTGCCGGATACTCCGGGATAGCGTCCAATGAGAGAATATGCCGTATGAACCC
>JAHISH010000156.1 GCA_018818365.1 Candidatus Omnitrophota bacterium
AATAACGAATGCCAGAGAAGCAAAGACTACCACTTGGAGTGTCTGATAGACCAGATCCGTTGAGCCGTAGGAGACCGCATTCTCCACGAGCTTCACATCATTGGTAATCCTCGAAATAAGCTCTCCTCCCCGTTTCTTGACAAAATAATCAAGAGAAAGCGTCTGTAGCTTTGAAAACAATTTTGTCTTAATATCCCGCACGACGGACTGCCCGATATCAGACATAATATAACTTTGCAGAAACCCAGAGAGTCCTTTTAAGACAAAAAGAACCACAATCGCCACAATCATGTAGTTAAGCATTACCAAGGGAGTAGTGGCATTAAGAGTATCCACAAACTCGGTTAAAAGCACAGGCAGCTTTGCAGGGATGATTATCTTCTTATTGGTCAATACCTTATCGACTAAAGGGATCATCATCACCAAAGAGACCCCGTCAAAAAGCGCAGAGAAGACCATTGAGAAAGAGGCAAAAAGGAACCTCTTCAGGTATGGCCTTGCGAATATTAGTAACCGTAAGTATTCCCGCATGTTTTACTCCTCTTCAAAAGTATTATATTCTAACATACCCCCTCACCAAAGACAACCTTTTTTCGATTATTTTGCCCTTCGTGCAGGAAGAAAGATTTTAGTTGAAAGAACGCGTTCGCTTTGCTATTATCTTCCTATGCGTAAACTCAAGGTAGCAGTAGTGGGAGTCGGTCACTTGGGACACCTCCATGCCAAGATATATAAAGATATGGAGCTCTGCGCGCTGGTGGGGGTATGTGATACCAACCCAAGCCGCCTCAAGGATATCTCTGAGAACCTTAATGTCTTCGGCTGTACTGATTACCGCGAACTTTTCGATAAAGTAGACGCGGTCAGTATTGCCGTACCTACCGCGCTACACCACTCCATCGCCTGCGATTTTCTCAAACACCACGTTCACGCCCTCGTAGAGAAACCTTTCACGCTTACCTTGAAAGAAGCGGACACCTTAATTGAAATCGCGAAAATCAATGAGTTGATTCTTCAAGTGGGGCATATCGAACGTTTTAATACCGCCTTCTCCGCAACCCAGAAACTTATTAAAGATCCTAAATTCATCGAATGCCACCGCTTAAGCCCTTTTCCCCACCGCTCATTGGATATCGGCGTAGTCTTAGATATCATGATCCACGATATTGACATCATTCTCGGGCTGGTCGGTTCCAAAATAAGATCGATTGAATCGGTGGGCGTCAACGTATTGACCTCTTTTGAAGATATTGCCAATGCCCGCATCACCTTCCGTGACGGCTGCGTCGCCAACCTTACTGCCAGCCGCATCTCGGATGAGGTCATGCGCCGGATCAGAATCTTTCAAGAAGACGCCTACATCTCCCTCGACTATAAAGAGGCAAAGGCCTCTATCTACCGTAAAGAAAACAATACCATTGCCAAAGAAAACCTGCCGATCGAAAAAGAAGAACCCCTTCCTAAAGAACTGGAATCCTTCCTGGACTGCGTAAGGGAGAATAAAGAACCCCTGGTCTCTGGTGAAGTAGCCCGGGAAGCCTTACGCGTAGCTCTAGAGATTCAAAACCAAATATGGGAAAAAAGCAGTTCTTCATAATCTGCGGAGAAGCATCCGGAGACCTTCACGCCGCAACGCTGGTAAATGCCATCCGCGCGCAAGACCCCCAGGTAACGTTTTTGGCTGTCGGAGGAAGCCGCCTGCGGGAAGCCGGTGCCACGCTTATCGCTGATATCAAAGACTTCAGTGTCATCGGGTTCTTTGATGTCCTCGCGAAACTTCCCTTGTTCTTTCGGCTTAAAAAATTAGTGCTTCAAAAAATAAAGGAAGAAAAGCCTTCTCTGCTTATCTTAGTAGATTTCTCCGGCTTTAATTTGCGCCTGGCGAAGGAACTCCGCAAGACCGTACCTACCATCTACTATATTAGCCCCCAAGTCTGGGCTTCCCGTCAGGGAAGAATAGAGACTATCCGTCGATATATCCACAAGATGCTTGTCTTCTTTCGATTCGAAGAAGAATTCTATGAATCGCATGGGATAAAAGTAGAATGCGTCGGACATCCGCTTCTGGATATCGTGAAGCCTTCTATGGAAAAGAAGGAATTCTTGGCCACCTACGGGCTCTCTGATGCAAAAACCACCATCGCGCTGCTTCCCGGCTCACGACATACGGAAATACAGCACAATCTTCCGGTAATGCTTCAGAGCGCACGGCGCATCTATCAGTACAAACGGGACGTGCAATTTGTGATCGCAAAGACCCCCCAGATGAGCTTTGATATTTATAATACTATCATCGGGGGCCCGAATATCAATATCACGATAGTGGACGCAAAGACCTACGATTGCGTGAGTGCGGCGGATTTCTGCCTTGTCGCTTCCGGGACCGCAACCCTTGAAACCGCAATTTTAGGTACCCCCTTCTGCATCATCTATAAAATAGGGGCCCTCAACTACCTGCTCTACCGCCCGCAGGTACGAGTCCCCCATATCGGCATAGTGAACATAATCGCAGGAAAAGAAATCGTTCCGGAATTCATCCAGTCGCAGGCGACCCCGCGTAAGATCTCGGATTTTGTACTAAAAACTCTTCAAACCCCTCCCGAAATGCAGCGCATCAAAGAATCTCTTACGCAAGTAACGTCCGACCTTGGCGAACCCGGCGCTGCGGGGCGTGCCGCCACGATTATCCTTGATACATTAAAGGCAACGCTTAAAACCTCGCCCTAAAGAAGGAAAAATCACTCTGTCGTTTTAAGTATTTCGCTTCGGTAAGCCTCGGATTTTAGTTTAAAGTCCGAGGAGCTTTATTTTCTAAGCCGGGGGTAGGCTCAAGACCAGCTTCCAACTCCGCTACGATCTTCTTAATACGCGCGACTCGTTCCGGAGAGCTGGGATGGGTGGAAAAATAACTCTGGGTCATCGTCGCAGGGATCTCTATGGCGAAACGCTCCTCAACCGTTGCGCAAGTATTCGCATCGAATCCCGCGAAATACACAAAACGGGCACCGAAATAATCCGCCTCTTTTTCTAATTCCCGCGAATATTTGGCATTAAAAATCCTGCTTAACTGGTCAACCCCGCGCATCACGGTATTGCCCATGCCTGGGGAAACCTGATCCATTGCAATTCCCGCGGCCAAAGAAGCCAGGAACCCGAGGGCATTGCCCCCTTGCGCTCTAGAAACATGCCCCCGCACCGCATGCGCAAGTTCATGCCCGAGTACGGCGGCAATTTCGTCGTCAGACTTGGCAAAATTAAGTAGCCCATAGGTGACGTACAACGCCTTCCCGTCTGTGGCGGCATTCACCTCGGAAGAATCCATCATCAAAATCGGATAATCCGCAGGAATCTGTACAAGCTTTACCGCAAAAGCCTTCGGTTCGGTCTTCCGGATAATATCTATATGCACTACTTCGCCGGCCTTGAATTTCGCAGAGAGCGCATTTAAACGATTCATCGTTTCGATCTTATTCTTATTCAAAGAGACCACAACATCGCCGGGTTGAAGGCCAGCCTGATACGCAGGGCTGTCAACCTTCACCACAATAATCGCCACTCCTTTATCGGCTTCCAGGCCATATATCTGCTGCAGATATTTATCGATCGCCGAACAGGTAATCCCCAGATACGCTTGCGGCTTAATCTTGATCTGGTGGGACTCCTTTGCTAATGCCGCCATCAAGCGGCTGCCGATCTGATAAAGCCTCTGCAGATTTTGAATCTTATACGTCAGTGCGCGGAGTTTCAGTTCTTCCCGCGCTTTTTCTATCTCCTCCTTGCTTACCTTGGGTCCGGAAATAGTCGCGCAACCACCAAGCAGCATAATACAGAAAAACCCCATATAGAGACTCTTGAATCTCATCTTCCTACGCAGGAAAGGATTATACATTATACTTTAGGGGGGGCCAATTTGAGCTTTATCTTACCGTAATTTATCTCTACCTGCATTCCTACTACCTGGCCTTCGCTGTATTTCTTGCGGAATTCATAGAACCGCTCAGGATCATGGTTAAGCAATATTCCTACTTTTTCGCCAGGATTCATCTCAACAATGCCTGTGGGGTAGTACGGCTCATCTTTTTCAGGTGGGGGCAGGGCAAAGTAGTTTCCGTCAGAGGTTATGTAATGATATTTATCCGCGGCAACATTCAACTCAATGATAAATCTGCTCTTATTTTCAATAAGTACGGCAGCGGGCAGACCGTCGCGGTACCAATCCACCAGAGTTGCGGAAACTCCGCTTTTCTGATCTTCGCCGGACATAAGCACGTTCGAACGGCGTAATTGTTCATAACGATTGTAGAACCGTGCGTAGCTTTCCCGTAAAAATAAAAAAAGCCCTGCGATTACAATAAGGAGTGCAATTCCTCTTTTTATACACATAGGCGTGGCATATTAAGAATTTAGTATATCATTCCGCGCAAGAAATGTCAATGTGGGCATTGGGGACGTTTCTATTTTTATTTGCGTCGCGAATTTTGAAAAATAGAAACGTCCCCATTATTGCGCCAAAAGGATACGCTCACTGAGGGGAGGGTGATCAAAAAAGAAGAATTTAATAAACGGGTGGGGATCGCGGTCCGCAAGATTCTGGCTGGCAAGCTTTTCCATCGTTGAGATAAAGGCCTGGCGCAACCCGGTCGCCTGCAGCGCGCGACAATCAGCCTCTCTCTCAAATCGCCTGCTTACCCAATTCCCCAAAGGCTGGGTGACTACCGCAAATAAAACAAAATAAAGGAATACGACGGGCAGCGCGGAGACTTCTCCGATTGACGCAAGGCCGAAGAACGCAACCACCGATACGCTGGTTAAATCAATAAGATAAAAAAGAGAAAGGCAGATGAAGGAGTTGATTACGATAAGCTTTAGCAGATGTTTACTCTGATAGTGGGCGAACTCATGGGCAATAATAACCTCGACCTCATCGGTGCTATAGGTATTTTGTAACGTATCGGCAAGCAGCACTCGCCGTGCCTTTCCCCATCCCACAAGCGCGGCATTGCCCTTTAGGGATTTTTTGCTGAAATCTATTCTGTAACAATCCAGATGCGGGATATTCATTTTCTGTGCCAGCGTAAAGATCCGGTTCCTTAACACCTCATCCGTGAGACGGCTATATTTGAAAAAAAGCGGAATGATCAGAACCGGCACAATCCTTGCCACCACCAGGTGAAAGAGTATCCAAAAAACGGCTAAAATGATCCACCATCCCCCGGGATAATAGCGCACCACCGCGATGAAGGCACTTACCACAATCAGCGTAAAAATATAGGAAAGTGCTCCGGATTTCAATTCGTCCCGGCACCAATCTTTGAAACTTTGCCGCGAGAGGCCAAATTGATGTTCCATGATAAAGGAACCGTAGTAATGCAGCGGGAGACAAAACAAATAGGAACCAAGAAGGAATAGAAAAAGGTAGGCGGGAAGTACCGCGATGCTGCCGTTTAGATGCCTGGAGAGAAAGCCCTGGAGGAATCGCGAAACGCCTAAAGATTGAAATGCAATCAGGTAAATG
>JAHISH010000157.1 GCA_018818365.1 Candidatus Omnitrophota bacterium
AGATTGAAAGAGACAAGCTGACAGAGAAAGTCGCAGAAATAGAGAAATCGGAATTTCAGGATGATCTTCTTAGAAAAGACCTTCTCGCCCATAAAGAACAAATCTCGCATCTCACTCAATCGTTAAACGAACATCTTGAAGAAGTAAATGCCACTAGAGTGGAGATTGCGACGCGTACCGCAGAGAGCTCAGAACTCTCCCGACGTCTTGAAAAGACTATTACCAAGCTGGAAGATACGCAAGAATCAGTGGTAGCACAGAAGGACGAGATCGCGGCGCTTTCGCAGAGACTGAAAGCAGGCCTTAATGACGGTTTTATTAAGGATGAGGCGCTGTTGAAGAAAGAAAAGCATATTACCGAGTTGGTCTTAAAATGTGATGTCCTGCAGCAAGAAAATAATCGATTCCGGCAAGAGGCTGCTGAGGTGAAGTCAGCGTTGGAAGAGCGGGTGAAGGAGTTTAATGTTTCTCAGGCTGAGGTTGCGGCGCGTGTTGCGCACGTAACCGAGATTTCCCAGCAATTACAGACGGTCCTTACGGAACTGGATACAACGAAAGCCAGCCTTGCGGCGCACAAGGAGGAAGTGGAGACGCTTTCGCAAAAGCTGAAATTGAGTCTTGATGAAGGGCTTAAGAATGAGGCAGAGGCAATGCGTCTTAATGAAGAAGTAGAGTTACTTACCCGCGGGTATGCGATTTCAACGGAAGAGATTGCTACCTTGAAGTTTGCCTTGGAAGAACGGGTTAAAGAACTGAATGCGTCTCAGGCAGAGGTTGCACAGTTCTCTCAGGATTTAATCAAGACCCTTACGGAACTGGATACAACGAAAGCCAGCCTTGCGGCGCACAAGGAGGAAGTGGAGACGCTTTCGCAGAAATTAAGGTTGAGTCTTGCGCAAGGTCTGGAGAAAGACGCAGAGGTGAATCGTCTTACCGAAGAATTAGAAGGGGCAAGCCGGAGGCTTTCTCTTTCAGAGAAAGATGTTGCTGCCTTGAAGGTGGCTTTAGAAGAGAAGATCCATGAATTACATACATCTCAGGCTGAGGTTGCCGCGCGAACGGATGAAGGGCGCATACAAGATACTGAGATTAACCGTTTAATGGAGCAATTGGATATTCTCCATCAGGAGGCAGGCGCGTATCAGGAAGAGATCTCTAATCTTAGCCAGCGGCTGCAGACCAGTCTCGATGAAGGTTTGCACAAAGAACAGGTGCTTGCACAGCAGCAAGAACAATTTGTGCAGGAGAAAAAGACTTATAAAACAGAGGTTGTTACCCTTTCTAATCGGTTACAGGAAAGTCTTGGGGTACGTTTGGAACTTGAAAAGGAACTATGGGGGGTCTATCATTCTGAAGGTTTCAGATTTATACTACGTCCTCTTTGGCAAAGCATCTGGTTGTTGCGTATTATTCTTCGATTAGCCAAGAGTATCGTGAAAAATAGCTTGTTGGCGACGATTATGCTGGCGGTAATCCCTTTTATCGTTCTTCTTCTCTTTGCTTTCTGCGTGGAACGCCTGGTGGAGCTTTTCTTTGGTGGCCTGGGGCGGCGCTTTGTTGCCAAAAGAGAGGTGGTGCCTTTTGAAGAATTAAGCGTAAGCGTAGTGATCCCCAATTGGAACGGTATTGAGCTATTACGGAAATGCCTTTCGTCTCTTTACGAAGTAGATGAGATTAAACAGGGAATATATGAAGTCCTCGTAGTCGATGATGCCAGTAGGTACAGAATTGCCGATTGCATCAAAGAGGATTTTCCCCTTGTGCGCGTAATCCGTAACCGGCGTAATCGTGGTTTCGGAAGGACATGCAATAGAGGGGTGCGGGAAGCTAAGGGAGAACTGATAATCCTTCTTAATAATGATATTATGGTGACGAAAGATTTCTTCATTCCTCTTAAGGGACATTTCCGAGATCAGAAGGTATTTGCGGTTGCTCCAAAATTATATTCCTGGGATAAAACGACTTTCAACTACGGGATGCATATGGGCAGGTTTGAAAACGGTTGTATCGGACTATGGAATGAATCCGAGACCGGTAACGGTGAGCAAGTATTTGAAACCGCTCCCACGATCTTTGCCGTGGGAGGCGCGATGTGTGTGCGCAAACGCGATTTCCTATGGTTGGGGGGGTTTGATGATATCTTCAGGCCGAATTGTTACGAGGATATCGACATCTCTTACCGTGCGCAGAAGCGGGGGCTGAAAGTCTTGTATGAACCTAAAAGCCTTGTGTTTCATAAGGCAGGCGCGACGCTTAACTACCATCGGCATAAAGAAATAAAGAATGAGCTGCTCTTTATGTGGAAGAACCTGACCGATGAAGATATGCTTCTTCAGACTATTAACCATCTGCCTCGTTTCTTGTTGCGCGGAAAGCATAGTTCACCGGTTACGTTCTTGCGCGGGTTCCTATGGGCTCTGGATAATATTATTCCTACACTGGTGAACCGTTTTAAAGAGAGGAAATATATCGGCGTTTCAGATTCGGTGGTCTTGAACCGTTGCATGCTTTACTACCGTAACCTCAAACGAAATGGTTTTGCACATGCTCAAAAGAAAACCATCCTTTTGGTGACCCCGTTTATTCTCTGGCCTCTGAATGCGGGAGGGAAGCTAAGGATGTATAACCTTTATAAACGGCTCTCTGCGCAGTATCGGGTAATACTTTTGTCCCTTATTCATAATGAAAAAGAGGCCGAATATGCGAAGCATCTTGAAGGCGTATTCGAGGAGGTCTATTCTATCCATACCAAAACTCCCTCGGGAGATCTTTTCTTCCCCAAGCGCTACCAATATTCCTATAGCAGTTTTCTTATTCAGAAGCTCATTGATCTGCAACAGAAGAAAGCGATCGATATCGTGCATATCGAATCGAATGAGCTTTTGTATCTGTCGCGGTTTATCAAACACGCCCCGATTGTCTATACCGAACACGATATCAGCATTCTTTCCTATAAAAATAGCTATTACCATAAGAGTCTTTCTGATCTGGTGACGGGGCTGGTTGATTATCTGAAGATTGTCTGCCACCATAGTACTCTGTATAATGATCTTTCCCGCGTTATCGTTCTGTCTCGGGAGGATGAAAAAGTGGTCAGGGCCTTTGCGCCGTTTCGCAACTATTCTTTGATCCCTACCGGAGTAGACCTCGACCACTTCTTTTTTATCGATAAGACGGGAGGGAAAAAGACCTTAGTCTTTGTCGGGCATTATCCCCATTATCCTAATGAAGAAGCGGCCGTGTATTTCTGCAGGAATGTTCTTCCTTTGATAAGGAACGATATGCCTGAGGTGAAGATCAAGTTAGTAGGATCTTCTCCGACCAAAGAGGTTTTAGACCTTGCGCAGATTGAAGGGGTGGAGGTGGTTGGCGAAGTCGAAGATGTCTGTCCGTATTTGCAGGACGCATCGGTATTTGTCATCGCCTCTCATCATAGTGCAGGAATCAAGGGAAAGGTGGTTGAAGCTATGGCGGTAGGCACCCCTGTGGTTTCGACCTCTCGCGGAGCGTACGGAATTAATGCGGTGCACAATGAAAATATCATTCTTGCCGACCAACCGCAGGAGTTCGCAAAAAGTGTGCTTCAACTATTAAAGGATGAAGGATTATACCGTCGGATTGCCAGAAATGCCAGGAAACTGGTAGAGGATCAATATGACTGGGATAGTATCGCCAGGAAATTGTCCCGAGTCTATCGTGATGAAATGGGAGAGGATGCCCTACAAGAGACTTTCTCCCCGACCCCGGAAAATCCGCCGCACGAAGAGGTGGTAGATGAAGAGGCTTCACACGCAGAAGAATCGTCGATGATACAAGAAACGCAGGTAATGCGTCCAGTAAAGAATAATGAGATCCCTGTGATTAATCCTGGGGTGAAAGAAGTGATTGTCTCTGTCGATGCGATTGTTGAGCAGTCCCTGCATTATCTTGGCAAGAAACCGGTTGCATCGCAGGAATCTATGCCGGAAGAACTGCATATTGAGTTAACACATGCGTGTAACAGTAGGTGTATCACCTGTGATATATGGGATTTCCCTCAGAGAAATAAGAAGAGTGCCGCAGACGAATTAACCCTTGAAGAGCTAAGAAAAATATTCCGCGAATCGAAAAGTCTGCCCCAGGTTAAGACGGTAGTGCTTTCGGGGGGAGAGCCGTTTCTGCGGCAGGATTTTGTCGAGATCTGTGTCGCGGTCAAAGAGTCTCTTCCGCAGGCCACCCTGGGGATTTTGAGTAATTTAGTAAATACAGAAATGGTACTTGCCAAGACCAAGGAAATAATAGAGAGGACTAAGTCAGATGCGCTTTGGATCGGCAGTTCCTTAGATGGGTTGGGAGAGGCCTATGATAAGATGCGGGGGACTCCTGCCGGTTTTTCCGGTTTCCTTAAGACTATCGAACGGTTTAAGGAAGAGCTCCCACAGATAGGAGTAAGCACTACCTTTGTGCTTACTCCGTTTAATTACGATCAGTTGCTTCCTTGTGGGGAGTTCGCCAGGGCGCATGGATTGGATTTCTTTGCGCAGTTTGGCGTGGTAAAGGTCGCACGGTCTGCGCAGGTGTTTGAGTGGAAAGAAGAGCAATACGCGAAAATAGAGGCAGATATCACAATGATCATCGAAAAGATGATTACCGAATCCGAGAGTATAGAAGATTTCAAAAAAAGCCTTGCGAAGCCCCGCGACAAAATAAACCTTCTTACAAAGATTTACTATTGGTCGCATTTGGTTGATTTTCAGAAGACCAAGAAGAGATTTTTGTATCGTTGCGATGCGGCTCATAAATTCGTTATGGGTGACCCCTACGGCAATTTGTTTTTCTGTCCTTTATTAAAAGAGAAGACCATCGGGAATCTCCGCCAAGAAAGCCTTGATTCTCTGTGGAGTTCGCAGAAGGCAGAAGAAGTGAGGAGTTTTATCGCCGCTGAGATGTGTTCCTGTTGGTTGGTCTGTACGGTCTTCCCGATCGTAAGTGAAGCATTAGCATTGTATGGCGATACGGTAGCTTCAGCGGCGCACAAAGATACGCAGGATGCCAGGTTTAGTGAAGAGGCTGAAAACCGGATCATTGTCGTGGAAAGACCTTCTTTCGTGCAGGCGTCTTTGTTGTCGGGTGTTAACCGAAACACAAATCTCGGCAACTTGGATTTAAATAAGGAAGAGTTCCGCCAGCATAAAACTATTCTACAATCGACCCCTGAAGGGGTCACTCTTGGCGCTAATTACAAATGTAACGCGCACTGTCTTTTCTGCCTCGGCGGAGATTACCAGCCGTTCAGCTTGAAGCTCTACAAGAACTATTTTGAAACTCGCCTGGGAGAGATGCTTTATAACTCTTCGCATGTGAGCCTTTGCGGAATGGGAGAGCTGCTTCTGGTCCCCGATATACAGAATTTCCTCGATTACATCAATAAGACACTTCCCGATAAGAATAAAATCATTACTACCAACGGGTTGGCATTGAAGGGGCCTCTTTCCGACAGGGTTACGGAGAGTAAGTATAGTATTCAAATATCGCTGCATGCATCCAATCCTGCCTTACATGAACAGCTCACCGGAGTCAAAGGAGGATTTGACCGGATTATCAATCAGGTCCGGCATATCGTACAGCGCAGAAAGAATCAGCAATCGCCGTATCTGACGCTTGTCTTTGTGGTTAATACCATGAATATCGAAGACCTGCCGCAATTCGTGGAACTTGCCGCTTCGCTGGGTGCCGATGGCGTGCAATGTAATTATCTAACGATCTTCCAGCCGGCGCATCTTAAACTGTCGTGCTTTTTTAAACAGCAGATCACGAACGAAATCTTTGATAAGGCGGCTGCCAGGGCCAGTGAATTAAATATCACCTTGCGTCTTCCGCCGAAGTTCGGACAAAAAGAGTACTTTGCGTCTCTTTGCGCTGATCCTTGGAAGAATATCTATGTGGACACCGAAGGGGCGGTACTGCCGTGTTGTTACTCGGGAGAACATTTCGGGGAGTTAAACCAAGACGGAATATTCACCATCTGGAACAGCGATAAATTTCAGCAATTAAGGAATGACCTTCAGTCCGGTAATCCTGTGGCGATGTGTAAATTCTGCCTTAATAGCAATCCAGCCAATGTGAATTTCATCAATGCCCATGTCAGTTTTAGGCCGGAAGTACAGAAGATGATCTTGAATTAACCATGAAATTAGCATTTCTCCAAGCACCTGCCTGGGGCAGGGATTGTCCGCCGTATACTATGTGTTACTTTGCTTCTCTTGTTCGGCAAAAGGGGCATGAGGCGCTGCTTGTCGATTTTAACAATACCTTGTATCACACAAGTCCCGAGGAACTTAAGAAAATGTGGGATGATAAGGATTATTATTCCTACTGGGAAGATCAAGAGACGGTGAATCGGCTCCTTGAGGCAAACAGCCAAATGGTGGATTTTTGTGTGGATAAGATCATTAGGTCAGGCGCGGGTATTATTGGTTTTACCGTACATTTCAGCTCTTCCTGGGCCAGCCTTGCGTTGGCACGAAAGATCAAAGAGCGCGATAAGACGCGTATTATCGTTTTCGGCGGCCCGGATTGTGCGCGCCAACTGCGCGGCGACTATTATATCCGGCAGGAGTGCGTTGATATTGTCGTGCATGGGGAAGGAGAAAAGCCGCTTTTAGAGATCATTGAGAAGGCCCAGAAGCAAGAGCGGATTGAAGAAATAAAAGGGGGGTTGGTCCTTAAAGACGGGAAAATCATCGAGGGGGGATATCTTCCCGGTATCGAAGACCTTGATACGCTTCCAATCCCTGATTACTCCGATTTCAAAGAAGATATAGATCTTCGTTTATATCGGGAGCCGCACCGGTTGGATATTTTCGACAGTCATAGTTGTCCTACTCATTGTCATTTCTGCAGCGAATGGCAATTCTGGGGGAAGTTCCGTTCTAAATCCGGGGAGAGAATATTCGAAGAGGTACGCACCCATATGGCTCGTTTTCCCCAGGTTAATTATTTCTACTTTATCGGGTCACTTGTTAATGGTGACATAAGTGCGCTGGAGGAATTCTGTGACCTAGTGACTCAAAGCGCTCTTAAGATCACGTGGGCAGGACAGGCGGTAATCCGCCAGGAGATGACTCCTGCGTTGCTTGGGAAGATGAAGGATTCGGGATGCAGTTGGCTTGGGTATGGTATTGAAAGCGGTTCGCCGCGCCTTTTGGAGCGCGTGAATAAAAAGTTTTCTTTAGAAGAAGCTGCCAGGGTTTTACGGGATACCAAGGCTGCCGGTATTTCCACCCAGGCGAATTTTATGTTTGGGATTCCGGGAGAGACAAAAGAGGATTTCCAGGGGACTCTGGATTTCTTAAAGAAGAATTATGCTTCGATGGATAGCATCCTTGCCAGCCAGTCTTTCTGCGTGATCGATAAGGGGACCTATCTCTATAATTTCCCCACTACCTTTGGAATTGTAGGAAGGGACCACAATATTTTCTGGGAGTCTAATAACGGCCAGAATAATTTCGCCGAACGATTCCGCCGCTACGAAGAATTCTGTCAACTTGCGCTTTCGCTGGGTATCCCTGAGACCTCGGGGGTGCTGCGTGAAAAACCTGATAAGTGGATGTTCTTAGGAGACTATTATGCGTACCGGCGTGATTATAGAAGAGCCTTGGAAAATTATCTTAAAGATAAAAGGCCTCAGGGAAAGAATCGTTCTGCGCGGGCAAAGATAAGTACCTGTTACGAAGAGCTAGGAGAGTACTCTTGTGCCTCGCAGGTCTTAGAGGAGAGCTTGAAGACCACTCCTCTTCAGGCGCACAACGGTCTTTCTGATGAGCGTATTAGACAAAGAGTAGCGTTTTTGACGGATCTCAATGGTTATATCAAAGGGGAGAAGCCTATTCTGAACTATAATGTCCTTGAGAGCCAGATGGTGGCAAGGGTTCTTATGTTTTACGCTAAGAATAACTTCAAGGGTATTGATCTGGAGAAGATACTTGCGGATTTGGAGTGCACTGATTCACAGCGATCAATGGCCAGGGCTTTGTATTCCCATGGTCTTTGGGAGAAATTGGCCAATTATTTGTTAGTTGACCTGCAGAAAAAAAGAAAAGAAACGTTTCTCTGCGGCTATCCGTATTGGTTGATCATGGATCCTTCTAATCTCTGTAATCTATCGTGTCCGTTCTGTCCTACGGGACAAAAGAGACAGTCGCGCACGCAAAGGAATCTTGACTTTAACGATTTCAGAAAGATCGTCGATGTGTTAGGCCCCTATTTGATTCATATCGATCTAGTCAATTGGGGGGAGCCGCTACTAAACGAAAAATTGTTCCAAATGATCACCTACGCCAAACAATATCGGTGTGATATCAAGATCGATACGAATCTTAATCTCTTGACCAAAGACGGCGCAGAACGACTGGTATTGTCAGGGTTAGATAAGATTGTCGTCTCATTGGATGGCCTCGCCCCCCAGACCTACGCCCGATATCGCCGAGGCGGAGATTTTCAGAAGGTGATGGATAACCTCAAACTTCTTATTGCCACGCGTACGAAAATGCAGAGTAAAAAGCCGTACATCACTTGGCAGTTCTTGGTCTTCAGGCATAACGAACATGAAATCCAGCAGGCCAGGGAATTAGGAGAAAAATTAGGGGTGGACCATGTAGGGATTACGAAGGCTTTTATCGGAGACAAGGAGTGGATCCCCTTAAATCCGGAATACAGTAATTATAAGAGCGATGAGATTGACCGTCCTGATACCACGCGCGAACACTTTAAAGCTTGCGAAGAAACTTTTTGCGCGTGGCCATGGGAGGCAATTGCGGTTAACAGTAATGCATCTATTTCCGCGTGTTGTTCGGTTGAAGACGAGAAGAATGACTTCGGGTTCTTTTTTGATAAGCCGTTTGCACAGTGGTGGAATTCCGACGAGTATAGGATCGCGCGGGAATATATCCGTGATAAAGACCCGGGGGCCGCGTACGCCCCGCATATCTGCGTGAACTGCGCTCACTTAGGACTGATTAATGTGGATGTAATGTCGTGCCATTCGTTTTTTGACGCGTTATAAGTTATGCAAGGGGCGATAGAGGATAATATCCGTTTGAATCAAGAAGAATTCGACGCTGCCAGGGGTACGCTTAGTTCCACTCCCGAAGGGATCGGTATCGGCGCGCATTACCGCTGTAACGGCCAATGCGTGTTTTGCCTCGGAGGCAAAGAGGATTTTTTTTCTCTGCGCCGCTACCAGGAGTTCTTTGAACCAAAATTAGGCGAGGCGATACGGCATGCCCGCTATGTCAATTTCTGCGGGTTCGGAGAATTACTGTTCCTTCCCGAGATCGAGGAATTCCTGTCCTACGTCAACGCCACGATCCCCCAGGTGAACAAGATCTATACCACTAATGGCACTCCTTTGGCTAATAGAGCGGTCGTGCGCCTGCTGACCGAGTCAAAGTCGGTGGTGGAAATATCCTTGCACGCTTCGACAGCTGCGTTGCATCAAAGGATCACAGGATTGCGTAATTTTGATGCGATCCAGGCTTCTATTAAAGATTTGATCGCGCGGCGCGTAACGTATGGGTATCCGACGGTAAGCCTGGTCTTTCTTATTCATACGCTGAATATCGAGGATCTTCCCGATTTCGTCACCTATGCGGCCTCACTGGGGGTAGATGAAGTAATTGCCAATTACCTGACGATTTTCAAGAAGGAACATATACCGTTCTCATGTTTCTTCGAGCAGGATAAGACCGTTTTTTCTATGGCGGAAGCAGAATCGCGGGCACGGTCACTGGGCATGGCGTTCCGCATGCCCCCCCGGTTTCAAGAGCGCGCAGGACTACAAGAGAAGACCCGTTGCAGTGACCCCTGGAAATATTGTTACATAGAGAACGAAGGCAGGGTGTATCCATGTTGCTACGCCGGCGAAAGCGTCGGACAGTTGGAAGATACGGCTTTTACGGATATCTGGAACGGCCAGGGCTATCAAGAGCTGCGCCGTTCCTGGATGGAAGGCCCTGTGCACGAATGGTGCAGGTACTGTATGCGTTATGCGAAGGATAATGTTAATGATCTGTGTGCGCATATCAATGCCAGGCCCGGTTTCCGCGAGGAGATAATACGCAATCTTTCAAAATGAGAAACTTTATTAAAAGACCTTTGTTTATTGTTTCTGCAATTGCTCTCGGGATTCTTGCTTCATTGATTCTGGGGGAGCTGATATTGCGTTTTAATCCGCATCCAATCTTTTCCCGAAAGGTTGATTTTCACTATACGTACTGGGATGCGCTCGGGCAAAGGGGTGTTGCCGAAATGGGAAGTTTGCGGCCTTCATCTCTTTTGGGGTATGAGCATGTGCCTTTTCAGTATAGCGTAGGTCTGCGGATTAATTCCTTTGGAATGGTGGGGAAAGAGTACCCGATTGAAAAGCAACCGGATACTTTTCGCATCCTTCTCCTCGGTGATTCTATCGCTGCGCAGAATGGGATTAGAGAGTTCCTTGAGGAGCGTTTGAATACAGGGTTTTCGACCGATCAAAAATTCCAAATTTGGAATGCAGGGGTAGGCAGTTACGATGTGCGGCGTTATTATCTTTACCTTGCGCATAAAGGAATACACTATGACCCGGATATGGCCATGATCTTCTTCTGGCTCAATGATTTTGACCTTAATACCTTTGTGTATTATCAGGATGCAAGAGGGATAGTTCGTTTTGATTTGCCGTTTCGTCACTTAGCAGGGTCCTTTTTATTACACCCTGTTCTTATTAAACACTCTTATCTCTGGCGTTTTTTAATGGCTCGAGTGGAGTATATGGTATCCCGATTAAAAGGCCAGAAACGATTCTTCTTGGAAGAAGAGAATGGGCGCTTTTATCTGCGTAAGATTCAAGAACTCTGTCAGCAACGGGGTATCCCGCTGTACGCGGTGGTCTTTGGAGATCTTAAGCCATGGGCAGAGTATAAGAAGTATGAGCAAGAACAATATGCGACTCTCTGTGGTGTGCTGCGAGAACTCAATATTCCGTTTCTTGAGATATATACGCATATCCCAGAGGAGAATCTGTGCGGATTAAAAAAATATCCTGCTGATGACATACATCCGTCAAGAGAGGGAGAGAATCTCATTGCCGACGTTATCTATAATTGGCTGCATACTACGCAAAATAGTTTACACGTACCATTGCCGAAATGAAGATTGCATTAATCCAATGCCCCTTATGGGGGACGTATGAACCACCGATGGCCCTGGCGCAACTTTCTTCCTGTCTAAAGAAGGCAGGGCACCAGGTGCGTACCTGGGATTTGAATATTAAGCTGTATTTAGAGCGAACCGCGGAATTTAAAAACTTCTGGGCTTGGGAGCAGGGTGATTTCTGGTACCGTAAAGAGCAGGTCTCTGATTATATAAATAAGCACGCCGATCAGATAGATCGATATATCGCGCAGATTATTGATGAAGAGATTGAGTTAGCGGCATTCTCGGTCAATACCGCGTCTCTTTATATGAGCAATGAGGTCGCACGCAGGCTAAAAGTTAAGAATAGCGATATGACCATTATCTACGGTGGGCCGCTCTTCTTAAATAAGAATTACCTGGCAGAGGTTTTATCCGGCAATCTGGTGGATCGTGTGGTTGCGGGAGAGGGAGAGCGTACCTTGATTGCTTTAGCGGATGCGTTGAGTATTGCGCAAGAGGATACTACCGTACCCGGGATTGCCTACCGTATGAACGGCTCTCTTGTGGTGAATGATCCTGCGCCAGGCATAGATCTTGATGCTCTGCCGTTTTTGGATTTTAGCGATATGCCTCTTACTGATTATGATGATGCAAAACATATCTCATTCATGGCCAGCCGCGGCTGTATCCGCAGGTGCTATTTTTGCAGCGATGCCCCGTGTTGGCCAGGGTACCGCGCTATGAGCGGCAAACGTGTTTTTGAAGAAATTGCCTATCACAAGGCCAGGTATCCGGATTTGGGACATATTAAATTCCTCGATTTAGAGTTTAACGGGAATATGCGTTCCTTAGAAGAATTCTGTGATTATATGATCAAGAACCCGCTATATATTTATTGGAGCGCGAATATGGTGGTGCGCCCTGAGATGACCCCGAAGGTAATCGAAAAGATGGCGCGCGCGGGGTGTGAACATATCATTTTCGGTATTGAGTCCGGATCGGAACCTCTCTTGAAGCGGATGAATAAGCTTTATCGGATGCATGATGCGGACAGAATTATCCGCGATATGCACCGCGCAGGCATCTGTGTGACCGCGAATTTTATGTTTGGATTTCCCACCGAGACAGAAGATGATTTCTTACGTACCCTTGATTTCTTAACGCGTAACGGGAAATTCTTAAGCCGTGTGTATCCTAGCAGAACTTATTTTGCGCTTGAAGAATTGAGCCCCATCTGCGACCAGCCGGAAGCGTTCGGGGTGATCCCGGGAAAATCACATCTATTCTGGGAGAGTAAGGATGGCACTAATACGTATCCCTTACGCATGGACCGTTGCCGTAGATTCTGCGAGTTAGCATTATCCTTAGGGGTAGAGGTGGGCGCGGGGGTACAAACTTCGGTATTGCAGGACGAGTGGTTTAATCTGGCGCACTATTATCAGACCCAAGAAGAATACCCTAAGGCGGTAGAGAATCTTCTGCGTTATTTTTCCATGGATAGCCGTAATGAGGTGGTGAATAATCAACTATTCGCCTACGCCCAAAAGGTAAAGGAAGATTCTCTCAAGGTAGATCCTTCTGTTGCCGAACAGCTTCGGGGGGCAGTAGAGAAGATAGAGAATCCTGTGTCGCCTGAGACATCCGATACCTGTACGGTGACCAGACTTGATAACGGAGAAAACGACTATCTGCTCAAGATGAAGATAAAAAATCTTCGAAATCTTATCGACTCAAGGGAGTATACCGAGCAGACCAGGAATACGTTTCTGCCTGTGGTAAACGGCCTGATTACCTTGATGAAAGAAAACCGCGGTTTTGCGATGCAGGAGATTCCGCAGGAGTATTCTGAGGTGATGCGTACGATCGCAAGGAAAAATGCGTTCCTGAATGATTTTGAGTTCAGTAAAGGGAGGTCTCATCTTTTGTCGTTTCCTCCTCGGTACTTTCTGCAAT
>JAHISH010000158.1 GCA_018818365.1 Candidatus Omnitrophota bacterium
GATCCAGGATAATGCGAGAAGCTCCCCAATCTTTATAAAAACGGGCTGCCTCAGAATTAAATACCGTGCCTCCCGTAGAAATATGAATTTGCTCTTTGAAGCCTTGTTTTCTTAAAGTAAGCAATACCCCCATATCTGCCACAATGAAACCATCCGCGTCGAGTGTTTTGAGCTTTTTAATAATCTTGAGCAATAACGGATACTGGGCCTTTACGTACAACCCGTTTACCGTAACAAATACGGGAACACCCTTACGATGCGCCAATCGTACTGATGCCCGCAATTCCTGCAAGTCGGTAAAATTACTTCCTCCCCCCTTGCGTTCAAATTCCAAAGAAGAATACGTAACCTCCCATTCAGGATCAAGGTATCCGCAATAGAATTCGTCTACCCCGGATTCAATCAGAGGGACAATCTCATTCTTTCCTCTAAAGGGAGCAAGTATCTTTAACCGCATCCGATTCGCATAGCTGTTTAAGACACGCCGCATGACGTTTAGTTTCCTGGTCGCAAAAAGAAAAATCTTTTTTTTCGATCCACCCATACGCAGGACACCACAGACAATACCCCTCAAGATTGCACGTGTGACAGTTTACTCGCTTCCTTCTCGCTTTGACTCGAACCAACCGCACCAATTTTGCCCAAGAATGCCTCAAAGAGCCATTTACAACAGAAAAAAGCGGATAATTAATCATAACACACATCTTCAACTCTCCCTGGGGAGTAATAGCTGCCTGTGATACACCTACCCCGCATGAGAACAATGATGATTCTTTAACATTATGCGACGATGGGTTAGAAGCAAGATCGGCGAAAGGTTTGGTCTGTAGCCGAAACAATGAGCGCACACCCTTAATCCCCCTCTCTCGGAATGGTATGTGCGCACCATCCCATCGGGGGAAGAGCTTGCTATCAACGCGAAGGAAAATACCCAGACGGTTAGAAAAATCGCGGATGGCTTTTACTTCACCCGCATTGTCCTTAAGTATACTTGTCTTAAATCCCACATTGAGACCGGCATCATACAGTAATTCAATAACTTCCATTATCTTCACATATGCTCCTACCACACCCGTGATACGCGTCACCGTATCGTTGCGTACTCCAAGAAGCGTAATATCAATTTTGTTCGGACGTATCCTTCTGAGTTCACGGATTTTTTCCCTGTCAAGCAACGAAGCATTCGTATAAATAATAATTTGGAAACCCCTTTTCTTAGCATACCATAATATCTGAAATATATCCTCTCGCAAGAAAGGTTCTCCACCGGTAAAACCAAGATAAAAACACCCCATTCCTTTAAGCTGATCTATGATAGAAAAAACTTCTCCCGTAGAAAGTTCTTTAGCCAACCGTGTCCGCGGAGGCACGTAACAATGTTTACATTTAAAATTGCATCGATAGGTCAATTCAAACATTACCCGTAAAGGGAAACACTTTGCCCGTGCAGATTGGTGAAGTCGAGTCCGTATCGCGGTATAGAAAGCAGTCCTCACCTTTTCTCTTTTCTCGTCGCCATAAGAGTTTTCTCCATGGCCCGTGTTTTTAGGGCAAGGTTACAATAATACTCGACAGGCCCTTCTTCATTGCCAGTCTCCAGAAACGCTCGTACCGGACAATAGTAACAATATTCTCTTAAACGGCATTCTTTACAGGGAGAACGAGTACGAAAAGTCAAACGGCGGATCATATCGATCAAGCGGTAAAACCCCTTCCTAAAAGGAATTGTCTTCACGTCAAGTTTGTATTTTCGCGAAAAACCGCAAAACCTTAAGTACCCATAAGGATCAATAGTAAATTCATTTTCCCAGCTATTGCACTGGAAAAGAGCATTTTTTCTATTCCTTGCTGGGAGAGAACAGGCAGTGATGGACTCCTGGTACTCCTCCCATATATCCCGATCCTGCCTACGCACTTCAGACAGCTCTTCAAATGATAGCCTGTAATTCAACGGTGTCTTATCTCCATTCAGCCTAGGCAGTATTATTCCGTCATATAGAAACGAATATTTGTGATTCTTGGGCTTACCTAAAAGCTCTTCCGAAAATTCCTTAATTCTTCCTATCTCATGTTGATTCTGCTTAAGACATACCGCTTTAAGCAAGAGAGGGAATTTATGTTTAGCCAATCGTCTGATAATCCTCATTGCAGGCATGAAACTCCCTTCTACCTGGGTAATAGATTCATAGGTCCGCGCAGTAACGCCGTTTAAGGTGATCTGAATCGAATGGGGAGGGAATCTTTTAAGATACCGTATAATCTCATCA
>JAHISH010000159.1 GCA_018818365.1 Candidatus Omnitrophota bacterium
ACCATGGGAAAGACATTCTCTTCTTCTTCCACCGCAAAATCAAGGAATACGGTAGTCTCTTTTGAAAGCGCAAGCGCCTTCTCTATTGCCGGACGCACCTCCTCCTTCTTGGTCACGCGAATGCCCACCGCCCCGTAACTTTCCGCTAACTTCACAAAATCAGGGCTTGAAATACAGACATGCGAATAGCGGCGTTTGTAAAACAGCTCCTGCCATTGACGCACCATCCCCAAATAGCCGTTGTTGAGTATTGCCACCACGACATTGATCTTATTGCACATACAGGTGCCTAATTCCTGGATATTCATCTGAATCGAACCGTCTCCCGCGATATCGATAACGGTCTTATCGGGGCATCCCACCTTGGCTCCCATTGCGGCAGGAAGACCAAATCCCATCGTGCCAAGCCCTCCGGAAGAAATGAATGTCCGCGGCTGGGAATATTGATACCACTGCGCAGCCCACATCTGGTTCTGCCCGACTTCTGTGGCGATGATTGCCTCACCCTTCGTAGCTTCGCAGAGTTGTTCGACCACATACTGCGGCTTCAGTTTCTGACCCTGTCTATAGGCCATCGGATACTTCTTCTTTAACGCATCCACTTCTTTAAGCCACGCCGAAGTATCGGGAACCTTCTTGATCTGCTCTATAAGTTCTCCGAGAATTTTCTTGGCATCTCCCACTATCGGCACATCCACTTTTACATTCTTGCTGATAGAAGAAGGATCGATATCGATATGGATGATCTTGGCGTAGGGGGCGAATGAATCAAGCCGGCCTGTCACCCGGTCGTCAAAACGCGATCCCACCGCGATAATAAGATCGGCCTCCATAATCGAATGATTCGCATACGCAGTACCATGCATTCCCAGCATACCTAAAGAAAGCGGATGCACAGACGGAAATCCTCCGATCCCCATCAGCGTCCAGGTCACCGGGACCTTAATCTTTTCGGCAAATGCGCGCAACTCTTCATGGGCACCGGAAGAGATCACCCCGCCTCCGGCGTATATGACCGGTTTTTTAGCAGCGGCAATCAACTTGATCGCTTTCTTTATCTGTCCGGGATGGCCGTAATAGGTCGGCTTGTAACTACGCAAGGCGACTTTCTCCGGCCAGACGAATTCAATATCTTTAATCTGGATATCGGAAGGAATATCTATCAAGACCGGGCCGGGCCTTCCTGTTGACGCGATATGAAATGCTTCACGCACTATCCGCGCTAAATCCTTGGTATCTTTGACCAGATAATTATGTTTGGTGATCGGCCTGGTAATTCCGGTCACATCAGCCTCTTGAAAGGCGTCGTTCCCGATCAAGAAACTCTTCACCTGCCCCGTAATTGCCACCAGTGGAATTGAATCCATAAAGGCATCGGCGATCCCTGTAGTCAAATTAGTCGCCCCCGGCCCTGACGTCGCAATGCAGACCCCCACTTTCCCGGTTGCGCGGGCATACCCTTCTGCCGCATGCACCGCACCCTGCTCATGACGGGTAAGGATCATGCGAAGGTCGGAATCATACAACTGGTCAAATATAGGTAAGACCTGCCCTCCGGGATACCCGAACATAACTTCCACGCCTTCACGCTTTAAACACTCGATTAATATCTGTGCGCCGGTCATTGTAAAACCGCTCCTTTGTCAGCAGAACTGACTAATTTTGTATATCTGGCTAAATATCCTTTGGTGATCTTAGGAGGAATCCCTTTCCACGTCTTAAACCTTCTTTTAATCTCTATGGAAGAAAGCTCTACCTCCAATTTTCGTTTAGGAATATCAATACTAATACTATCTCCATTTTTCAAGATTGCCAACGGCCCCTTGCGTGATGCCTCGGGAGAAATATGCCCTATACAAGGCCCCTTTGTCCCTCCGGAAAACCTTCCGTCGGTAATAAGGGCAACCGAATCTTCCAATCCCATTCCCACGATTGCCGCGGTCGGCGCAAGCATTTCGCGCATACCCGGGCCTCCCGCAGGGCCTTCATAACGTATCACCACGCAATCCCCCTTCTTGATTTTTCCGTTAAGGATTGCCTGCATAGCTTGTTCTTCACGGTTGAAGACGCGCGCGCGCCCTCGGAACTTCATTATCGAAGGATTGACCGCAGACTGCTTTACTACTGCGCCGTCCGGAGCCAGATTACCGAATAACACGGCAATACCTCCCTGCGCATGGTAGGCGCGTTCGAAAGAACGGAT
>JAHISH010000160.1 GCA_018818365.1 Candidatus Omnitrophota bacterium
GTGCTGGGAGAAGTTGAGGCAAGCAAGGTACCTTCCTATATTTTAAGCGTTGACACGGAAGGCATGTCGGTATTGACTGCGTGGGCCGCGGAGAAATTCACTCCTGATAAATTGACGGAGAGTATCGAAAAATACGGGGTAAAAGAGAGAGTAAACCATTCTCGTATGATCATACCCGGCTATGTGGCGGTAATCAGCGGCGAATTAGAGGAGAAATCCGGCTGGCAGATAATTGTCGGCCCCAAAGAAGCATCGGGAATACCCTCTTTCTTAAAAAACCTATAGCGAAACAATTTTTGTCTTAGATAATGCCAAAATATAAAGTCACCTTTTATCCCGATAACAAAAGCATCCTTGTAGAGAAAGATACTACCATCCTCTCGGCAGCGCTCTCCTGCGGAATCTACATCAATTCTGCCTGCGGGGGAGACGGCGTATGCGGGCGCTGTAAAGTAATGCTTAAAAAAGGAAAGGTCATTACTACGCAACAAGGCCCTTTAAGCCTTCAGGAGAGAAAAAAACAGACCTATCTGGCATGCAATACCACCATTCATAGTGATGCAGAGATAGAGGTCCCCCAGGAATCTCGCGTAGACTTTGAAGAATTATCGCAAGAAGAAGTAGATACTCGTCTAAAAGGGCTATATGCCAAATCTGAAGAAATAGAATCCGCGGTGCCTTCATCAGGAGAGGAGACTTTCGCGCATGCGCCATTAACCAAGAAACTATACCTGGAGCTACCTGCGCCAAACCTTGAAGACTGCGTCAGCGACCTGGAACGATTATACCGCTCTATCGCGAAGATACACAAAACGCCTTGTATTCAAACCAGCCTTACCAATATACGACAGTTGAGTGCACTGCTGCGCGATTCGGAGTGGAAAGTAACGGTGACCATCGGCAAACGCGACGGTTTCTATGAAATCGTATTGGTCGAACCATCGGATAAAACACAAGGTAATCTCGGGATTTGCTGTGATATCGGCACCACCACCATAACCTGCCAATTGGTCGACCTGCATACCAATAAAATCCTAGGGACCAAAGCTACCTATAATAAACAATCCAGTTTTGGAAGCGATGTAATCACCCGCATTATTTATGCCCAGGAGCAAGGAGGCCTTGAACAATTGCATTATGCGGTGGTAGACACGATCAACCATATGACCCGCGAACTCATTCAGGAACACGCAATAGACCTCAATGAGGTCACCAGCGCGGTGTGTGCGGGAAACACCACCATGCTCCATTTGCTACTATGCATCGACCCGACGTATATCCGTCGAGAACCATATATCCCCACCGCGAACTTTCTGCCTACGACTCGTGCCGCCGAGGCAGGGATCACCATTACCCCCCGGGGAATCTTGACATGTATACCCGGTGTCTCCAGTTACGTAGGAGCAGACACTACCGCAGGAGTCTTAGCCAGCGGATTGTACGCACGTAAAGAACTAAGTCTCTTGATCGATATCGGCACTAACGGAGAGATCGTTTTAGGAAATAAAGAATTTATGGTCGCCTGCGCCGCCTCGGCAGGGCCTGCGTTTGAAGGAAGCGGGGTCGCCTGCGGTATGCGCGCCAGCCATGGGGCTATCCAGAAAGTCTCTATTCACCATAATGACTGGACGGTTCATTATAAGACAATCGGCAATACCAAGCCGCGCGGGATCTGCGGCTCCGGATACATCGACCTTATTGCGGCAATGCTTAAAAACGGCCTCCTTGATAAAGACGGCAAGATCACCGTCGATCAACACCGCCGCATACGCCAGAACGATTCCGGGAAAGAATTTATAGTCGCATTCAAGGATGAGTCGGATGCTACCATGGATGATATTGTCATCAGCGAAACGGATATCGAGAACCTCAAACGTTCCAAAGGCGCAATCTATTCTGCCGTATCCACTCTGGTTCGGCACATGGAATTGAACCTTCAGGACATTCAGAATGTCTTTATTGCGGGAGGATTTGGCACGTACTTGGATATTGAGAACGCTATTACCATCGGGTTATTACCTGATTTGGAACGTAATAAAATACGCTTTCTAGGAAACACATCGTTAGCAGGCGCGCGAATGGTGCTTTTATCAGAGCAGGCTGCGCAGAAGGCTGACGAAATCGCGCGCACAATCACTTATTTTGAGCTATCCGTAGACCCCGGATACATGGATGAATACGGCGCTGCACTTTTCTTCCCACACACGGACTTGAGTAAATTCCCCAGCGTAAACTCATGAGTTATGTAATCGCAATGGCAGGTAAGGGAGGAAGCGGCAAAACAACGATTGCCGGCCTCATCGTCAAGGTACTCAAAGAAAATAACGCGGGCTCGGTCTTCGCCATAGACGCGGACCCCAATAGCAACCTCGGCGAAGTTCTAGGGGCCACGATAAATGAAAATATCGGACGCATACTTGATGATATTGCCGCAGGCCCCGATAAGATCCCTGCCGGGATGTCAAAAGAAAGGTTCATTGAATACCGCGTACAATCATCGATCGTGGAGTGCGAAGGATTTGACCTGCTCTCTATGGGCAAACCCGAAGGGCCTGGATGCTACTGCTATGTAAACAATGTTCTGCGTAATTGCATGGGCAAACTGATAAAAGAATACGATTATACGGTAATCGATAATGAAGCAGGGTTAGAGCATCTTTCACGCCGGACCACGCGCGCCTGTGATACCCTGCTGGTAGTCTCCGACCCCACGAAGGTCGGCCTACTCTCGGCAAAAAGGATTAATACACTCGCGCAAGAGCTGGATATCACTATCGGAAAAAGAATACTTCTGGTCAATCGCAGCCACACAGATTTTCCGGAAGGACTCGTCAAGGAGACGGGACTAGAATGTATCGGGAAGGTACCTGTTGATAACGATATCATGACCGCCAGTTTCAACGGCACGTCACTATTGGAATTATCGAATGAATCTGCGAGTTTGGTGTCATTACGCAAAATGGGAGAACTCATATGGCATTAGAACAAATCATTGAGAAATGGTCAGGGCAGGTCACGACAGTCACTATCGGCGCGACCGCAGAAGAAGGAGGAACCCGTACACATTCCATACAAATAGGGGGCGAATCTACACTCCCCTTTCTTTTCCCGGAAGGGGCCATGCCCCATAAGCCACAGATCGCGTTCGAGATCTGGGATAGTATCCCCACCGAATGGCCGCAGGAGCTTATGAAACACTATAAAGATGTTGCAGGGGATCCTTTTGCATGGGCACAGAAGTGCGTCAAAAGCTACCACGCATCGCTGTTATGCGTACGGCTCCAAGGAGCGCACCCGGATTCCGGGAATAAAACCCCTAAAGAAGAAGCTGCATTTGTTGCAGAGTTAATCAAAAAAGTAGGGGTACCGTTGATCCTCATAGGGTGCGGTGACGATGAAAAAGACAATCAGATACTTCCGCTTTGTTCAGAAGCGCTCAAAGGAGAACGGTGCA
>JAHISH010000161.1 GCA_018818365.1 Candidatus Omnitrophota bacterium
ATGCTCAAGCGGTTGCTTGCCGCTTCTATACAACAGGCGCTTTCTCCCCAAGAGTTGGCGCGCATTCTAGCGTCGCTTATTAAGGAACAGGCAAGCATGCAAAAAGAAGAGATTGCTATTTGTCTTAGTAAAAGCGACGCCGAACAAGTAGAAAAAGCTTTTTTGGGAGAACTTCAGGGCGCCGCGAAGAAGGCAATACGATTGGTGCCTCGCGAAGAAATCCGCGCGGGATTTTCCATTAGCTATGACCAGGGAAAGTCCAGTTTTGATTTTACCGATAAGGCATTAGCGGAATATATCGGCACCTATCTTAAACCGAAACTTGCGCAGATACTCTCTCCTGAGATCAAAGAAAAAACCTAATACCCATGGCTACACTCTACCCGTATCTGGTATCAAGTTTACCGATGCTTCTATTTGGGATGAAAGCGCCATTTTCTTTTGAATCTTTTTTGGAAAGATGCCAAGACTTGATTCCTGACAATGATATGGATATTGTAAAGAGCATATCTTTAACGATGCAAGAAGAAGATAGCGAGATTAAAAGTTTTCTTCCAATACAGGCCCAGTGGTACAATTTTCAGCGAGGCTTAAAAAATGAGTTAGTGAGAATCCGGGCAGCGCGTAGAAAAATAGACCCGGTGCGCTATCTTCGCAAGGAGGGGCTTGAGGAAAGCTCGCTTATGCATGCGGCTCTTGCGGCAAGTCGAAACACCTCGATTTTAGATGCAGAACGGTTTCTTGACCAGAAACGCTGGGAATATTTGGATGAATTAGAGGTTGGACATTATTTCGATTTTGAGTATCTTTATATATATGCCTGGAAGCTCTGTATTCTTTTGCGATGGGAACGTATTTCTCGGGAGGATGGCGCAAAACTTCTTGAAGGAGTATTGACTGTTTAGTTCTGCAGAGAGGGTCTAAAGAATGCCAGCGAAACGCAACGCAACAATCACGAAGATTATCGGGAATATGGTCCAGGCGCAAGTCGAAGGCTATATTGTCCAGAATGAAGTAGCCTATATCCTGCACGGTAAGGAACGGCTGAAGTCCGAAGTCATCCGCGTACGAGGTAACAGAGCGGAGATGCAGGTCTTTGAGAGCACCTCTGGTTTGAAAGTCGGAGACTCGGTTGAGTTGACCGAGGAGCTTTTATCCGTTGAGCTTGGTCCGGGATTGTTAGGCCAGATATTTGACGGTCTGCAGAATCCGCTTCCGAAGCTGGCGGAAGAATGCGGATTCTTTTTAAAGAGGGGAATATATCTGGACCCGCTTGCTGACGACCAGGAATGGGAGTTTACTCCTTTATGTCAAGTGGGAGATTGGGTTCGCCCGGGAGAATATATAGGGTCTGTGCCCGAGAAAATATTTACCCACTATATTATGGTGCCTTTTACTTTACAGGGGCACTTTGAAATTTCCCAGATTGTTCCTTTTGGGAAGCATAACTTCACGCAGCCTATTGCGCAGGTAAAAGATCAGGAAGGAAAAAACTACCCGATTTATCTCAATCAAGTCTGGCCGGTAAAAATTCCTATTCAGGCGTATGCGGAAAAGCTAAAGCCCCAAGAGCCATTGATTACGCAGATGCGTTTAATTGATACGCTCTTTCCAGTCGCGCGGGGAGGAACCTATTGTATCCCTGGCCCGTTTGGCGCAGGCAAGACCGTCTTGCAGCAGTTAACCAGCCGACATGCCCAAGTGGATGTCGTTATTATTGCCGCGTGCGGAGAACGAGCAGGCGAAGTGGTTGAGACCCTTAAGACATTTCCGCATATTAAAGACCCGCGCACGGGTCGTCCTTTAAGCGACCGCACGGTCATTATCTGCAATACCAGTTCTATGCCTGTTGCCGCACGCGAATCAAGCGTCTATACGGCAGCAACCATTGCCGAATATTACCGCCAGATGGGACTGCAGGTTTTGTTATTGGCCGATTCTACTTCCCGCTGGGCTCAGGCCATGCGTGAGATGTCAGGAAGATTGGAGGAGATCCCCGGAGAAGAAGCGTTCCCTGCATACCTGGAATCGCGCATTGCTTCTTTTTACGAACGCGCAGGAGCAGTGCGTTTGCATGACGGCAAGATTGGGACAGTGACTATAGGAGGCACGGTCAGCCCCGCAGGCGGGAATTTTGAGGAGCCAGTTACTCAGGCAACGCTTAAAGTGGTGGGCGCATTCCATGGGCTTTCCAGAGACCGCTCCAACGCGCGCAGATATCCGGCGATCGATCCTTTAATTAGCTGGAGTAAATATACAAGCTTTATTGATGAAGCGCATGTCCGTCGAGGGCACCAGATATTGCACAAAAGCAGCGAAGTCATGCAGATGATGAAGGTTATCGGGGAAGAGGGCACTTCTTTGACCGACTACATAGATTACCTTAAAGGAGAATTCCTGGATTTTGTCTATTTGCAGCAGAATGCCTTTGATGAGGTTGATGAAGCCACTTCTGCTCAACGGCAGCAATATGTTTTTAACGTGATTTACCAGATCCTCGGAGACGAATTTGTTTTCGAAGACAAGGAAAAGGCTTTGCAGTTCTTTCAGAAGATCAGACAACAGTTCCGCACCTGGAATTCAAGCCCTTGGGATAGCCAGGAGTTTAAGAAGATTGAGAAGGAAATAGCGCAAGCCGCGGAGTTGCCGCGTAAGAAATAGGCGGGGATAAGAGAAATGCATAAGGTCTATACGCATATTATTCAGATTGCTGGCGATGTGATTACCGTAGAAGCCGAAGGGGTCGGTTATTCTGAAATTGCCGAGGTTTCAACTCGCCGCGGGGTTTCTCTTGCGCAGGTAATTCGTCTTGAAGGCAAGAGGGTCTCATTACAGGTTTTTGCCGGCAGCAAAGGGATCTCCACCGGTGATCAAGTCCGCTTCTTAGGGCATTCTATGCGTATTGCAAGCGGGGAAGATCTTTTAGGCAGGATCTTTAACGGCAGCGGCACGCCGCTTGATAAAGGACCGCACCTCCGAGATCAGCTTATTGATATCGCGGGCGCACCAGTTAATCCGGTGAAGAGGGTTATCCCGAACAAGATGGTGCGTACCGGCATTCCGATGATCGATGTTTTCAATTCTCTTGTTGAGTCACAAAAACTCCCGATTTTCTCAATAGCCGGAGAGCCCTATAATGAACTCCTCGCGCGAATTGCCATGCAAGCAGAGATCGATATCATTATTCTCGGAGGCATGGGGTTAAAATACGACGATTATCTATTTTTCCGCGACAC
>JAHISH010000162.1 GCA_018818365.1 Candidatus Omnitrophota bacterium
CAATAATACCTACTTTTATGCCTTCAACATCCTTTTCTATATAGGGAAGGACTTTATCCCCTCGAATATTTGCAGAAAGAAAAGGAATTTTTGATTTCGCGATGCTTTGCGCAAGGAACTCTTCCCCAAAACCAAACTCGTTTTCTCCGATTGCGACCGCATCAAAACCTAAAAGTTCCATCGCCTTCAAATGAAAAATAGACCTCTGCATATCAAGCGGGGCATTCTGCGAGTATTGGTCCATTTTCCCCCCCGCGAAGAAATCTCCCGTATCAACCAGAAGCGCTTCCTTAGAAGCCTCCCGTATCTTTTTCACCAATGTCGCTCGTCGGGAAACTCCTCCATCCGGCTCAAGAGGGCAATTACAGGGATAGATCATGCCAAACGTCTGGCCGCTAAAAAGAATAGTGAGGTCTTCGGCAAAACAAACTGAAGATGAAAACAAAATAACGAGTGCCCACAATATTGTTTTTTTCATACGCGTATCACCTTTACGGTTAAGATGTTCTCGACTTTACGTATCTTCTCCTGTACCTGCGCGGATACCGCACTATCTACATTCAAGACGCTGATGGCCTTCCCGCCCGGCGCATCGCGCCCGAAGGTCATCGCGGCAATATTGATATTCTCCTTGCCCATAAGCGTTCCCAGATTACCGATGACTCCCGGCTTATCCCAATTCTGAATAAAAATCATTTCTCCCATAGGAGAAAGCTCCAGGTAATAATCGTCGATCTTGACGATACGCGGCTGCTTATTTGCCGAAAGCGTACCGTAAATCCTCTTGGTCACTTTATCGGTCCTTATCTCTAACTGAATAAGCGTGGTGAATTCATGCTCTTTAGAAGATTTGACCTCGCTGATGGCGATACCTCTTTCTTTCGCCAAGGCTACCGCATTAATAAAATTAACCGTCTCCTGTAAAATCGGGGTAAGAAGTCCCTTGACCAACGCCAAGGTAACCGGAGTAATATCATGTTGAATGATATCTCCGCTATAGGTAATATGCAACTCCTGCAGCCTGCCTTCGACTAATTGGCTGCCAAAAAGCCCCAGCCGCTCCGCAAGGGTAATATACGGTTCAATGATCTTACAAACCTCTGCTTCCAGGCAGGGGTAGTTGGCGGCATTGCGAATCCCTCTACCTAATAGGGCATCCCGGACAATCTCGGCGACTTCAATAGCGACATTTACCTGCGCCTCTTCCGTCGATGCGCCTAAATGGGGAGTGACGATCACATTGGGCAGCTTGAGAAGTTCATTATCCGCAGCGACCGGCTCTTGCTCAAAGACATCGATCGCCGCGCCGATTACTTTCCCCTCCTTGACCGCTTCTGCCAACGCTTTCTCGTCGATAATCCCACCCCGCGCGCAATTGATAATACGCACTCCCTTTTTCATCTTGGCAAAGGCCTCGGTTGAAATAAGATGCTTGGTCTCCTCAGTTAAAGGGGTATGCACGGTGATATAATCAGAACGCTCCAGGATATCCTTAAATTCCACTACTTCCACCCCCATGCCCTGCGCAACCGCGACCGATAAAAAAGGATCGAATGCCAGAACCTTCATCCCGAAGGAAAGCGCCCTCTTGGCAACCTCCGAACCAATCCGGCCGAACCCCACAATCCCTAATACCTTATTATAGAGTTCCACTCCCATGAACTTAGACCGCTTCCACTCCCCTTGCTTCATGGACATATTTGCCTGGGGGATATTCCGAGAAAGAGAGAGTATCATACTAACCGTATGCTCTGCCGTCGAAATGGTATTTCCCGCCGGGGTATTCATTACAATAATCCCTTTTTGCGTGGCGGCCTCAAGATCGACATTATCAAGCCCGACTCCGGCGCGGCCGATCACCTTAAGCTTACCCGCCGCAGTAATGATATCTTTATTGACTTTTGTGGCGCTGCGTACCACTAAGGCATCATACTCTTTGATGACCTCTTTTAAGGTATCCGGCGTAAGGTCAGTCTTGACATCAACCTGGAACTCTTTAACCTCGGTAAGAATCTTAATTCCCTCTTCGGATAACGGGTCGCTGACAAGTATCTTGATCATAGAAAACCTCCGTATGACTATTAACGCACCAATGCCCCTGTCTGGTAGACTGGTCTTCTCGCGCTCTGATGCATATTATTTCAGGAACACCTCGTCTGCCGCCTTCACCCCTTGTCCCAGCGTAAACTTGTATCCCATTTGGGTGAGGACCTTCTCAAGACAGGAGATCCCGGCAATCACATCAAACTCTTCAATAAAACCCATATGCGCGATGCGAATAACCTTGCTTTTTAATTCAGCCTGGCCGCCGGCAATAGTAACCCCGTAGGCATCACGCATGGTCTTAACCAGCTTTTCGCCGTCAATTTCCACCGGGACTTTTGCCGCCGTGACTACATCCGACGACGCATCGGCAGAGAAAAGCTCCAATCCCAGTGCCTTCATCGCCGCGCGCATGGCATCCGCCATCTTCTTGTGCCTGACGAATATCTTCTCCAGGCCATCAAGCTTGATCATCTTCAAAACCTCATTCAAAGCGATAATCAGATTAATCGCCGGAGTAAAAGGCGTATCCGTCTTCTCGGCTGCTTTCTTTGCCTTCCGTAAATCAAAATAATACCGCGGCGACTTCGACGCCTCGATAAGCTTCCAGGCTTTGGGGCTTGACGAAATGAAACCTAACCCCGGAGGAAGCATTAAACCTTTTTGAGACCCGGAGATCACCATATCACAGGCCCACGCGTCAGTCTTAAGATCAATCGCCCCGAGCCCGCTTATGGCATCTACTACTAATACCGCCTGGGTGTCTTTGACCACTCTGCCGATTGCCTCAATATCATTGACCACACCGGTTGAGGTTTCGCAAAGCGTAGTGAAAACAACCTTAATCTTAGGATCAGCAGCTAATCTCTTTTTGATCTCTTCAGGAGAGACTGCGCTTCCCCACGCGACATCCAGAATCTGGGCAGAAATCCCATACGCCTTGCAAAGTTCTCCCCATCGCTCTCCGAATTTACCACCTTGGACACATAACGCCGTATCGTGGCTTGATAAAAGATTGACCACTGCTGCCTCCATCGCCCCGGTCCCTGACGACGCTAAGATAAAGACGTCTCCTGCTGTCTGAAATACATATTTCAAGCCTTCCATCGCCTCTTTGAGTATTGCCTGAAACTGCGGGGTACGGTGATGAATGATCGGCCGACTCATCGCTTCCAAAACCTGCGGCGGTAAAGGAGTGGGCCCCGGGGTCAACAGATAGTTCTTTCGCATTATTTCTTCCTTTCGTATATACTGTTAAGTTTCTCTAAAGAAGCGCCTACTTCTTCTTATCGGGAAGGATCACTTCGTCAATCAAACCGTATTCCTTTGATTCCTGCGCGGACATAAAAAAATCGCGGTCCGTATCTTTTTGAATCCGATCTATCTGCTGTCCGGTATGCTTGGCTAATATTTCATTAATCCGGTCGCGCATCTTCAAAATCTCTTGGGCATGGCGGGAAATATCTTCCGCTGCACCTTGTACGCCTCCCCACGGCTGGTGGATCATAATCCGCGAATTAGGCAATGCCTGGCGCTTACCTTTGGTTCCCGCACATAAAAGTATCGCTCCCATGCTGGAAGCCTGCCCCACGCAATAGGTGGCGCAATCGCATTTCACGAATTGCATGGTGTCATAAATAGCAAGGCCCGCGGTCACCGAACCCCCGGGAGAATTGATATACACATTGATATCTTTTGCTGCGTCTTCCATCTGCAAGAAGAGCATCTGCGCGATAATCAGGTTTGCGACGTAATCATCGATCGCGGTTCCAATAAAAATGATCCGGTCCTTAAGAAGACGCGAATAAATATCATACGCCCGTTCGTATCCGCGCGACGTCTGTTCGATAACCATCGGGACTAAGGTCTGATTTTTGATCGTCATCCTATACCTCCATTGTTTGGGATCAGGGATACGGTAGGAGAATACACCGTACCCCGTTACCCGATACCTGTTACCCGTAATCCGTTATCCCACATTCCAATCCGCTTCCCGCAGCAAAAACTCCATTATCTTACGCGGCATATGGTCGTCGATAGGGATATTCTCCTTTTTGGCAATCTCCGACAATATCAAATATACCTGCACCTGCTTCTTCGCATCAGACTCAAACTGCGGGATGATATTCTTCTCTTCTTCCTCTATTTTCTCGCGCGGGACCCCTTTTAAGGCCAGATCAAGTTTTGCCTGCCGCACTAAATCATCAAGTTGCCTCTTTACCAAAGACTGCGGTACTTTAAAATCCACATCCTTAAGCAATTTATCGACGATTGCGTTCTCCAAACCTTGCCGCTGGGCATTCTCCTTCTGAAGATAAAGCTGCATCTCCAGCGCTTTTTTCAAAGAGGCCAGATCCGGATACCCCAGTCCCTTTACGAAGGTATCATCAAGAGCGTCCATTTTTCTTGATTCCTTAAGCGAGTCAAGAGTCCGCGCGACTTCATCTTCGCCTACCGCAATATCCTTATACTCAACCTTAATCCCTTTATACTCTTTCAACTTGATTTCGGGGCTGACCGATACGGTGGCGATAAAAGAAACCTGCGCACGGTCAAGCTTGACCTCGGATATCTCGGGTAATTCGATTACCTCCAATCCTTCCTTGGCAATAGCCTGGCTATATAGTTCCGGGACCAGCTCCTTTACCACCTGTTCGTGCACAAAGGAAGAATACTGCTTCTCTAAAATGTCCCGCGGGACATGTCCCGGACGGAATCCCGGAACTTTTGCTTCCTGTCCCACCTTCTTGAATACATCGTCGAACTTGTTCTTTACCACTTCTCCGGCCACGGTGACCGCTACCTGGCGTTTCGTGCTGTCAATCTTCTTTACTTCTGTTTTCATAGTCAATAGGCTCCTTACATCCTGAATTTTTCTCCCAAATAAAGCTGCCGCGCCTGAGGATTATTAATCAACTCATCGGCACTGCCTGAGATGAGAATGTTCCCGTCTGCAATTAAATATGCCCTATCCGTAATAGAGAGTGTCTCACGGACATTGTGGTCCGTTAAAAGAATCCCCAAGCCCCTCTCCTTTAATCCTTTGATGATCTCCTGCGCCTCGCTTACCACAATCGGATCAATACCGGAAAACGGCTCATCCAAAAGGATAAACGAAGGGTTGGTTACCAAGGCTCTGGTAATCTCCAATCTCCGCCGCTCCCCGCCAGATAAGGTAAACGCCTTACTCTTGGCAAGATGGGC
>JAHISH010000163.1 GCA_018818365.1 Candidatus Omnitrophota bacterium
CCTTCTATGGCGGCGGCTTCTACCTCTACCCCAAACCGCGCCTTAAGTGTATTGACCAAACCAAGTATATCCGGATCACCTTCACGCACCCAATATACCTCGACGATATCCTCGATGACGGTACGAATCATCTCAAGGGTATCTTCTTTTAATGACCTTCCTTCAAGTATCTGGCGCCTGCGGGTATAAATGATCTCGCGCTGCTTATTCATTACGTTATCGTATTCCAAAACCTGTTTGCGTATTTCGAAATGATGTTGTTCCACTCGTCGCTGTGCTACCTCAATGGAACGACTAACCCACGGATGTTCAATTACCTGCCCCTCTTCAAGCCCTAATTTATCCATAAGCCCTACTAATCGATCCGACCCAAAAAGCCGCATTAGTTCGTCGGAGAGGGAAACATAAAACCGTGATGACCCGGGGTCTCCCTGCCTTCCGGAACGACCGCGCAGCTGATTGTCAATTCGACGGGCCTCATGACGTTCTGTGCCTAAGACATGGAGCCCTCCTAAAGAAACGACTTTCTCATGCTCGGCTTCAGTCTCTGTTTTATACCGGGAAAGAAGTTTCTGGTACTCTTGGTGATACTGCGGGTCTTCAGAGGGGAACTTCTGCCTTACGATACTCTTGGCAATAAAGTCGGCATTGCCTCCCAATAAGATATCGGTTCCCCGCCCTGCCATATTCGTGGCAATGGTCACTGCTTGAAAACGCCCTGCCTGAGCGACGATTGGGGCTTCCATCTCGTGATATTTGGCATTGAGTACCTGGTGCGGAATACCCCGGCGTTTAAGCATCTCCGCAAGCCTCTCTGAACGGTCAATCGAAATAGTTCCGACCAAAACCGGCCTGCCCTCTTTATACAATTCTGCAATTTCCTCAACCACCGCATCGAACTTCTCTTTTTCAGTCTTATAGATACGGTCCGCGAAATTACTGCGGATAAGCGGACGGTTGGTAGGGATGACCACCACATCGAGTTGATAGATACTTTTAAACTCGTTTGCCTCGGTAAACGCGGTTCCGGTCATTCCCGCTAACTTCTCGTACATGCGGAAGTAGTTCTGAAACGTGATGGTCGCCAGGGTCTGGTTTTCGCGTTCGATACGCAACCCTTCTTTGGCCTCGACTGCCTGATGCAGCCCGTCTGACCAACGCCTCCCCGGCATCATACGGCCGGTAAACTCGTCGACAATGATTACCTCGCCATCTTTGATTACATACTCTACGTCTCGCTCGAAGAACTCTTTTGCGCGCAAAGCCTGAATGGTATGATGACGGTATTCGATCGTCTCCAGTTGATGCAGACTCTCCACCCCCCAAAGCCGCGCGGCCTTGGTCTCTCCTTCATCGGTAAGCGCGGCAGTTTGCGCCTTTTCATCGGCGGCATAATCATACCCCTTCCCCAGGTCTTCCCCCTTATATTTTGCATCTATTTCATCCTTCTCGGTAACGCGCCTCCCCTTTAACTGCGAAACGATCTTCTGGGCCAAATAATATTTCTCTGTCGACTCCTCGGCGGGACCGGAGATGATCAAAGGAGTACGCGCTTCATCGACCAAGATAGAATCTACCTCATCCACGATTACATAATAAAAAGGCCTTTGCACCATCTCGTCCAACGAATACTTCATGTTATCGCGCAGGTAATCAAACCCGAATTCGTTATTAGTCCCGTAGGTAATATCGCAGGCGTAGGCTGCCTTTCGCTGCTGGTCGGACATCTCGTGTTGGATAACTCCGACTGAAAGCCCCAAGAAGCTATAGATCGCCCCCATCCATTCGCTATCACGCCTAGCCAGGTAGTCATTGACGGTAACTACATGCACCCCTCTGCCCAGCAGGGCATTAAGGTATGCGGGAAGCGTCGCCACCAAAGTCTTTCCTTCTCCCGTAGACATCTCTGCGATTCTCCCCTCGTGAAGGACCCCTCCTCCCGCGATCTGCACGTCAAAATGTCGCAAGCCAATAGTCCGCCGGGAAACCTCCCTGACCACTGCGAAAGCTTCGGGAAGAATGTCGTCAAAAACCTTATTGCGGGCGATCTTAAGTTTTTCTTTGAGTTTCTCCTTCTCTTCCGGCATAGCCACTTCACGGATTGCGGCTTCTATGCCTTCCGTCTCTCGGGAAAGTTCCTGTGACCTCTTCTGAACATGCGCCTTAAAAGATTCGGTCTTTTGACGCAATTGAAGATCGGTAAGTTTGAGAACATCTCCTTCGAGCGCATTTACTTTCTGCACTAAGGGGGCAAGCTCGATCATTTTGCTCATTGAAGGGCTTGGCATATCCTGGTGCAAAGTAATATGTACCGAAGGGAACTTCCGCCGTATGGCTGCCTGACGTTGTTTCAGGATAGTCTGTTTAAAGAAGCGTAACATCTGATAGGGTCCTTTTGTATAGCTATTTGTGTGGTTATTTGTTTTATTGTAACATAACCCCTTAGTTTTGCAACAGCCATCTAAGGGCTTTTTTTATGTGAGATTAGGCACCTTGCTACGTCTGTTGTAGTGAGGCCTTTAGTGCAGAAGGAACTTAAAGAAGGAGGCGCGCGATGCTGGCAAAGGTATTAAGTTTTGGGGTACTGGGAATGGAGGCATACCCGGTTGAAGTAGAAGTCAACGTTTCAACCGGCTTACCCGCAGTTACCCTGGTAGGACTTGCAGATACCGCAATACGTGAAAGTAAAGAACGTGTTAAGTCTGCTATCAAAAATTCAGGATTTCAGTGGCCGGCAGAGAGAATAACCATTAACCTGGCTCCTTCTCATATTAAAAAAGAAGGGAGCAATTTTGATCTTGCGATTGCCCTAGGAATTTTAGCAGCCACTAAACAAGTTGATGCTCAATTGGTTAAGGAGTATATCTTTCTGGGAGAGCTGGCGCTGGAAGGCTCCTTGCGCCCCGTACGAGGGATTCTGCCGATAAGTCTTGCCATTCTTCATGCCGAACGAAAAAAGATTATCCTCCCGTCTGATAATGGCAAAGAAGCGGCGCTGGTATCCGGCATTATGATTTATCCGATGAAAGATCTAAATGAGATTATCCATAGTATCCATAATCCCGAGATTCTTATTCCTCTACAAGTTGACCTACCCGCGCTATTTCAAACAGAACGCCACTATCCTATTGATTTTTCGGAAGTAAAAGGACAATATTTCGCTAAGAGGGCTTTAGAGATTGCGGTCGCGGGCGGACACAACATCCTGATGATAGGGCCTCCGGGCAGCGGCAAGACCATGCTTGCCAAGCGTATCCCCACCATCATGCCGGATTTAACACTTGCAGAAGCACTCGAAGTTACCTCGCTCCACTCTATTGCGGGAGAACTTCCGCCCACACAAGGGGTATTCGGGAAACGTCCATTTCGTAATCCCCACCATACGGTATCGCATATAGGACTGGTCGGAGGAGGCCCCATACCGAAACCGGGAGAAATAAGTTTAGCGCACCACGGGGTACTCTTCCTTGATGAACTTCCTGAGTTCCCGCGCAACTGCCTTGAAACACTGCGGCAGCCCTTGGAAGAAGGAACAATCCGCATCAGCCGCATCTCAAAATCTCTCCTCTTTCCTGCCTCTTTCATGCTTATCGCTGCAATGAACCCCTGCCCGTGCGGATTTCTTTCGGATCCCCGCAAGGCGTGCCGCTGCAATCCCGGTAAGATCGTAAGCTACATGGGCAAGATCTCCGGGCCGCTCCTCGACAGGATTGATATCCATATA
>JAHISH010000164.1 GCA_018818365.1 Candidatus Omnitrophota bacterium
CGATTCTTTGGAAGGATGGCGCAAAAGCCCCTGAGGCCGCAGAGGTATTGAAGCTTACCGCCCATGATCTGTACGGACTAGGGCTTATCGACGAGATTATTCCTGAGCCGTTAGGGGGCGCACACCGAGATCCGCAGAGGATGGCGGCGGTTCTAAAGGATTTTCTGCTTAAAGATTTAAAGGCCTTGAAAGAGATAACGCAAGAGGATCTTTTAAAACAGCGTTACAAGAAGTTTCGGAAAATGGGTGCCGTCGGATGATCACGCAGGAGTTGTTGCTTTTAGGGTTGCTTCGAGAAAGCCCTAAGCACGGGTACGAGATAAAGACCAAAATCCAAGAGATTCTTTCTCTTTTCGCCGGCGTTAACCTTAAATCCATCTACTATCCCTTACGTGTGTTAGAAAAAAAGGGGTACCTCACCACGCACGCCACCAAAGAGGGGAAACGACCCACGCGGCATGTTTTTAGGCTGACTGAAAAAGGAAAGCTGCGTTTTCAGGAGCTTCTTTCTAAAAGTTTTCTTGATTCTAAGAGGCCGCAGTTCAGCCTTGATTTGAGCCTGTACTTTCTTAGGTATATCAAGCCCGAAATAGGACACCGCCGTATCCGCGGACGTATCTTTATCCTCCATCGAATCGCCAAAGGCATGAAACAACTGCTTAAGAATAGCGCCTCCAAAAATAAACATTCCGCATCTCTGTGTCTTATGCTTGAGCACAATCTCAAGATGCTTGAGGCAGAATGCAAATTCCTCGAAGGCCTGCTTATCACACTTTAGGCGTCTTGTCTTGTTTCTCGTAGGGGCGTTTGTTCGCCCCCGCGTGGCGGACTGCACTCGAGTTTCGGCCTCACTCTCACCGCTATGGTATAGCGGTTGAACCCTGCCCGTTCGGCCTGCAAACGCCCTACTCGAAACGAAGCCAAGACACCTCTCCCTATCCTCTTGTTTAGGCATTCCGCAAGTTGCAATTTTTCAAAAACCGCTTGACAAAACAATCTTCGTAGTTTATATTTATATTGGTTGATATTTAACTATATTAAATATCAAGGAGGTTTGTTATGAGCGCAATCCCCTTAACGGAATTTGCCGAACGGCTGAATCATATCCTGCCATTGATTACCAAAGAATTTTTCAAGCGTCAGACCAATAAGCTGTTTAAAGGCAAACTTACCGTGCCTCAATTCTTGGTTTTGGATTGTCTGTTGAGAGAGGGGAATTCCAAGATGTCCACCTTGGCGCAGGTCCTGGATGTGACTACCGCCGCCATGACCGGGATTGTGGACCGCTTGGTGCGGGATGGGTATTTGAAGCGAAGTTTCGACTCCGGCGACCGTAGAGTCATCAAAATAACCCTTACTCCCCGCGGCACCGCAATAGTAAAGAAGATAATTGAAGAAAGACAACAGTTGATTATGAAGATTTTCGGGGAGATCTCAGAAGATGATCGCGCGGAGTACTTGCGCATCTTAATGCAGATACGCGATATCTTGAATCAGGAGTAGGAATGAGGCGTTATACAAGAATAAGCATACTATTGGTATTTTTTTTCTTCCAAGGGGCAATTGTTTCCGGCGCGCAGGAGACAAGCCTGACCCTTGAAGAGGCCTTGAATATTTCGTTGCGCGATAACCGGGACATACTGCTTAAATATGAAGATATAAGAAAAGCGAAAGCCACTATCGCCGAGGCGGATGCCAGCCTTTTTCCGACGGTAAGTTTTACCGGGGGGTGGACCGATACGCGTGATTTTTATAGCAAAGATATCGGGGTTACCTCAAATCAGCTTACCGTGAAACAATACCTTTATCAAGGCGGAAAGACGGTCAATACCATCGCCCAGAAAAAAGATGCGCTTAAGGTTTCCGAAGCGCTTTTAGATGCACAGAAACTAGAATTGATCCAGGATGTGACCAGGGGGTTCTACACTCTTTTGTTGGCACAAGAGTACCGCGGCTTAAATACGCAGATTGTGGATAATGCCAGAGCGCATATAACTATGCGCCAGGCACGTTATCGAAGCGGGCAAGTCTCATCTTCCGATCTTTTGGCAGTGCAAAAATCATTGGGGGCAGTAGAAGAGGCGTATGCCGCATCGGAAAATCAGGTAGAAGCAGGCCAGGCCCTCTTGAGAAAGCTACTTTACCTGGAAGATGAAGTGAGTATTTATGCGCAGGGAGATTTTGTGGTGAGTGCGCGTGATATTGCGTATGATGAAGCCTTTTTGAAGGCAATGCGTTCGCGTCCGGAGATCCGGCAATACGAAGCGCAGGCGCAGGCTGATACTAAGGCAATCGAGATTGCCAAGGCAGATACCCGTCCGAGCATTTATGCCTCTTGGGATTACTACACCAAGTCGCACTTTGGAGCCGGAGCAAGTAAGAATTGGAATGATTATAATGTCTTGGGGATTACCTTTAGTTGGCCGATCTTTGACGGATGGGCGACCAAGGCAAAGGTAGAGCAGGCCATGGTGGATTTACGGGAAACACAGCTGTTACGGCAGCAGGAAGTAAAAAACATCGCTTTGGAATTAAAGAACGCGTATCTTAACTTAAAGAATGCCATTGCGTCGATAAAGGCCGTAGAGAGCGAAGTTGAGATGTATCGCGATACGCTTGTCGTCATGCAGGTACAGTTTAAATCCGGAATCGTCAGTCTATTAGAGGTAGAGGACGCGGCGTTAGGATACCAGGTTTCTTTATTTAAACAAAAAGAGGCACTCTATGATTATATCGTTGCCAAGGCGAGCTTCGATAGGGCTACGGGAGGAATATAATGAATCGCAAAATCGCATTAATCGTAATTAGCGTACTCGTCGGTGCAGGGTGCGTCCCGGAGGAACAAAAAAAACAGGAAGC
>JAHISH010000018.1 GCA_018818365.1 Candidatus Omnitrophota bacterium
AGAGGTATTCGCTTTCTCCGGAACGGAAAAGCCTACGCGTGATAATCACCTCGTCATTATCAACATTAAAGAAACGTTGTAAATTATCAAAGGTAAGGCTCACCTCCGCCATTCCTACTGCTTCCTTGGTATCGGTACCGTTAAAGATGACATCTTGCATATCCGAACCGCGCAGTGATTTTGCCGATTGCTCTCCTAATACCCAGCGAATACTGTCGAAGATATTTGATTTACCGCATCCGTTAGGCCCGACTATCGCCGTAACCCCCGGTTCAAAATGAAGCGTCGTCTTCTCGTTGAAAGACTTAAACCCCACCAGCTCTAATCTTTTAAAGTACATACGCGCGCTCCTTTTCTTATACGATTATACCATTAATGATGCGGCACCTGCTCTTCCAGCCACGCATCAATTCTATCTTTCCTAAAACGCCACTGCCCCACCAACTTCAACGCGGGGATTTTATTGTGTTTTAGCCATTCATAGATAGTACGACGCCTGACCTTCAGATAATCTGCCAGGTCATCAATCGTCATTAATCCGCTGGTTACCATTAGTGCTCTTTTCATCGTATTTTATTGTACACAAAAATATTTTCCCTGTCAAGCAAAATATTAACATTCTTTAACATCCTTTATCATAATCAGGCATAAACATGATATTAACCCTATAAGATACCTTAAATATGCAAAGTATATTAAATGGATAATAGCGTTAACTGCCTGACAGGTAAACAGTTATGAACTATCCACCTTTATGTTATGGGTGAGTTTTAAGGCTATTTTCCTGTACTCTTTACTTGAGGATTTAATTGCGAGTGGCGCCGGAAGGTGAATATTATATTCCCGTCTCTATCAGTCCGATATACTCTTACGTTATATTTTTGCAGCCTTTGCACAACTTCTTCAGAAGGATACCCGCGGAGATTATTCTTATTCACGCTGATTACGGCGATGTGCGGGGCAACTTCTTTTAGAAACTCTGCACTTGTCGCATCCACCGCACCATGATGCGCTACTTTTAATATCTGCGCGCGTACATTGCCACCTTTTAGTACTTCCTGCTGGCCTTGGTTACTTAAATCTCCGGTTAAAAGCATACGTTGCGGGCCTCTCGCGGCCATTATCACCAAAGAATTATCATTAAATCCCCTTTGCGGCAGAGGTTGAGGGGGCCATACTATGCGAAGTACTACGGACCCCATTGTCAAAGTATCACCACGTTTTAAAACCTGATATCGCGGATGTGCACGGACAAGTTCAGTGTACCAACGGTAAAGATCTTGGCTTTTGGCAATGCCAGAAATATCCTCGCCATTATCATAGACATTACCCACCTTAAATTCAGGAATAAGGAAAAAAACACCAGAGATATGATCAGGATCCGGATGGGTCAAAATAAGATGATCGATTTTTTTTACACCATTTTTCTTAAGATAATCTACCAAGTGCCACGCACCGGGAAGGCCTCCGGCGTCAATTAAGGCGTTGGTCCCCTCTTTTGTCCGTAAAAGAATGGCCTCTCCCTCTCCGACGTCAATTATGTGCGCCTCAAAGCCTGGCCTGCGGTAATCAAAATAATACCATCCTGCAGTCAGAATGCTCGCCGCTAGTATAAGAATCAATACCTTCTTCATTTCTTCTTTCCAAGCAAATAAAGCGCTATTCCCCATAAGCTCCCTAAGGAATTAAGCACGACATCCCAATTATCATAATACCGGTACGGAAGTATTAGCTGGAAGAGCTCCTCCAAATACCCCACCAAAACACATAGCAAGATAGCGCAGATAATCCTTAACGCAGTCCTTTTCTTGCCAAGAAAATCAACGCACGCTGACCAACCTAAAAATCCGTACAGAAGAATATGCATTCTTACCTGCGGTAACGTAATGTAAAACCACGACAAAAGCGGTCCCGCAATTAAGAGTAGAAACACGCTGACAAATCGAATACCCGAAAGATGATTTATTCCGATAAGGGAGAGGAAAATGAGGATCCCGCTTAACGCGACCAATCCGATCACCAGGGCAAAGCCTGATTTTCCGATAAGCGCCTCGGTAAAATCCATTAACTGACGGGTAAAGGACGCGGAGAGTATAATACCTGCGGCAATAAAAATCGTCCGTTTCGACGGTAGGTTCATTGCACGTATTATAACATAAGAAGAAAAAATATTCAGAGAAACTTTTATGAAAATATATGCGTCAGGTGATTAATTGGAGAGAGAATACTTATTCAGCCCCTGAGGATGGTCGGAGAGCGGAAGAATGGTAGAAGGAGAAACAAATCTTCCTAATTGC
>JAHISH010000165.1 GCA_018818365.1 Candidatus Omnitrophota bacterium
TCCATATTCTCTTACCCAGTGTCCAAGAGAAACAATCTGCTCATTTTTGCGAGATAGTAAGGAACCGAATCAAAGAATACTTCGCCTCCCACCGCAAAGAAGATGTCTTTATTAATGTCGGGGTAGCCTCTTATCCTTATAAAAATCAGACCTCCACCACCAATCACATCTTGGCTAATTTATATCTGAAGATCATGTATATCGGCTCTGAGATCCGCCGTTTTCCCAGAATCAGCCATCAGATGGATATAGAAGTACTCTTTCCCGATAAGAAACAGGAGAATTCACAGACCATTGATATTTCTGAAGGAGGGTTGTGTTTTTCTTCAACGCGGCCTTTGGCTACCGACACCAAGATATCGCTATATCTTACGCTCCCCCGGACGAAAAACACCCTTCATCTCAGAGGGAGGGCGGCGTGGCTTAAACCGGTCAATGAGGAGTATAGCCAAAAAATACGCTCCTATCTGATAGGCATTGAATTCAGCGGAATTAAAGAATCGGAGAGAAAAATCTTACGTAAATTTTTACGCACACGTCAGAAGTAACTTGCCGCATTAGTTTCTTTATTTCGTTTTTATCCTCTTCCTTAAGACCACCAGCTTATTTAACTCTACATCGAGCCCACTATTAAGATCAGCAAAAATACCTTTCAATAATTCCACATACCTCTTAGTCCCCGGATCGAAAGGCTGATTCATAGCCTGGAGGCTGGTAATATTGGCATTATTGGTTCTCTTTATTTCATTGATCCAGCTGGTAACCGTATCAAGGCTGCGGGGCGTCAAATCCTTCTCCTTTATTGTATCCAAAAGGGTCAAAAGAGAGTAATACCCGTCTATTTGAGAAAGAGCTAACATACAGGAGTCAAACATCACCGTCACGATAATCACATCTTGAGAGCCTGATAATGCTGATTTGATTTGGCCGGACGCATCAAAGATTCTGCCTCGTAATTGATTGATACGAACATCTGCACAGTAGGCGGCCTGGACACCTAAAAAAAGATATGCGGCAATCACCACCACAAAGGTTTTCTTCATCGCTACTCCTCCTCTCTTCATGCTAATAGGCATCCAAATCATCTTTGAGATCCTCTGCTTCAGCGCTATCGATAAGGCCATCCGCATTGACATCATATCCCACCTCTAGATCGCTCTCAACTTTTACGTTCCCTTGCGCAGCAATAGCGGCGTAGCGGTCTTTTAGATACTCTTTCCCTTCCGATGCATCGATAAACCCATTCCCATTGGTATCGTAAACTGCCAAACGGGAATCGCGTACCCGCGAATACCCATAACGCCAATAGAGCCTTTTTTCTTTATCGTCGATATTCCCATCATTATTGAAATCAAGCTGTGCGCGTTCAAATGTCCTCCATGCAGTCCTCTCATTCGCATCCACCAATCCGTCCTTATTCTTATCGGCGCGGGTTTCCTGCCAATAATCTTCGTCGCTGGCCTCAACCTGAGGACCAACCCGTGCGTCTACCTTAGTAGGTTGCTGCCGGGCATCAATTAACCCTTCGCGGGCGCGATCCGCGTGCTGGGGGCGCTGCTCACGATACAATTCCTGCGCCTGTACTTGCGAGACGCCCAGGAGGATAAAGAATCCCGCTAAGAACACAATACTTCGCAGCATAAAAACCGCCATAGCCACCCCCCTGTTTACATCAATATCTTATTGATCGTCAATGTCACCGATGCGATACTTGAATCCCTGGTCTTCTGAAGTATCTGGTATTTACCGATCAAAAGAAGGCTTGTTGAACTCTCCACGCGAAACATAAAATCAATAACCTGTTCCATCTGGGCCTCACAGATAATAGTGACCACATACATCTTCTGGCCACCGATCTGGCGCATGCCTTGAGGCTTAACATCAATCAGGGAAACGGAACTTTTATTCGCGAGGATCTCGATCTCCTTCAAAAGCGAAGACATCTCCCTCTCCCCGAATTCAATGCTATGCAGGTACTTGGAGTAACGGGCGCTCTCCGACATGATCCTATCCTTAAACGCCAAGATACGCAAGTTTCTCTTTATCGCGCCGACTTTATTTTGTATCTCTTTATCCAAAGAATTCATTTTCGAATGGATGGGGCTAATAATTGCCCGATCAAGGAGCACTCCCATAAGCACCCAACAGGTACAATAAAAGACCATACGCTCACGCTTAGAGAGCCGGGAAATAAAAGCAGTAAACATCTGGAGCTTAAAGAGTGGCTTCATCTTTTAACGTTCGAGATCGCAATTCAATTCAAAGTCAGTTACTTCGGCAGAGCCGATTTTACGCTTCGTCGTATATTTGGTCTTTACATCCTTAAAGAAAGCCGACTTCTCTAATCCTTCGATAAAAGAAAATACCTTTGACATCGATTCCGCCATCCCGCGAAAAACACCACGGCCTTGTTGCTCCTCAAAACGCGCCTCGCTAAGAAGCATCCCGTCGGGAAGAACGGTATAGATCTCATTGAGCGAATCCAACGAATAGCCGCGTTTTACCAGATAATTCCTAATCAAGGCGATTCGCGCGGAATCCTTCTCCAAATCCGCGACATCCTCCGTTAATTCTTTAAGCTTCGCATCAACTTTGGATAGATAAAGGTTTTTAAAATAGATCTTGCTGGAGAATGTTAAAAAAATCAGGAAGAATACAACCAGAAACAATACGGCGGTCCTTATTAAATCCTTACCGCGCGCCTCCAGCGCGCGCTTAAATTTGATCTCCTCAGGAATAAGGTCAACCTTAAGCTCTTCCCATGCGTAGCCGCAGGCAATGACATTAAGATAGGAAATGCGCGGGGCAGCATTAAGGCGCTGGATAATAGAGTCACTTAAAGATGCCGCCTTTACAAACGGCAACATTTTTACCGCGCCTGAAACCCCTTGTTTCAAGGCCGTCTCCAGAAAACCCAGCTCTTGAAGCGCGCCCGTAACCACAAAGGTCGCGGGGTTCTTCTCGATATTCTCACTCTGATAGGCCTCAAGGGAACGTTTTACTTCATCAACGAACTTAAGCTCGTACTTTTGTCGTTCAGAAGCTAAAAGCTGCGCGCCAAGAGAGATGGCCCTTGCAAAGAGAAGCTTCCCCTTAAAGGAAATGATAAAATCCGTGAATTCATCATCGATATGCAAAAGTGCGACCGGTGCGGCTTCGGTCTCGGCACGTACCAGCCGCGGCAAGAACCAACAGAGTGCTTCAGAGATCAAGACGACCTTCTCCAACTTTAGGCCTGCGCGCTCAATGATATCGGCATGCCGTTTAATCAGGGGGCGGGTAACAATTACCAGCAATATCTTGGTATAGCTGTGTTTGTACGTACCGATATCGAGGTAATCCGATAAGATCTCCTCCCGAGAATAGGGGGTATGCCGGCCGGCTTGAAGATTGATAATCTCCCTGATTTCGATAGGATTAGTGGAAGGGATTTCTATATTTTTCGTAATTACCTGGTGCGCAGGCAGACAATCGACGATCAAGGGCTTCTTGAGATTAAAACTGGCAACGGTACTCTTAAGTATTTTTGTCACTTCATTATCAGGCAGCCCTGAGATCTGCTTAACCACCACCCCGGGAAAATCCCTCTTATACGAAGAAACCTGCAGAGACGCAATCTTCAGTTCGTTTTCCGTAAAGGAAACCACGACAAGATCCCGCACGCGCAAGCCCGAAAAAGGATTAAGTTTATTAAAACGTATGCCCCACATTAGGACTCCCGCCAATAAAGGATCGTGCCTTCACGGGAAAAAACACACCGTCCTTCAGCAGTAATTCGCTTGTGCATAAGACCTGCCTCTGCTTCAATAGAGAAGTAATCCGAAACCGTCGTAAGCAAGGAACCGGCGATCTCTTCCAACTGATCCAACTCAATCTGCTGTTCTTTAAAGAAAGGTGCCATCAAGGCTACAATAGAATCCCTCTTCTCAAATATTCCGTCGTCACTGGTTCCTTCTACACCATCCTTTCCGCCACGGAATTCTATGATCTTGGCAACCATCAGATCACTTAATCCCAATGACTGTAAGACAACTGTAGAGGCAGTATTGATATTCACCTTCCCTGTTCCGAATACGGTCACATACGGGCGTATCTGCACAAAGACCGCAGGGGTAACGCCTTTTACTAAAAGTAACTCATCGGGAAGCTCGAAGAAGGCGTTCTTAGGCTCATAAGGAGAAGGAAGTCCCCGGTAATACGGCCCCTCTGCGCTACTGCTGGCAGAAGACTCTTCGTCTGCGTCACGCCAATCAATGAACGCGCCGGCAAAATCCTGTGCCTCCATTTCAGGTATTCCTAAGATATGCATGAAAAGCTTCGCCAGCACTTTTCGATCTGCCGTATTCAGATTAATCTTACGCTCTTCATCGACGACCCCTGGGACAAATTCAATAGCGCCAGTCTTGAGTCCTGCGTGTGTTGCGCCAATAGTACAGAGATCCTCTCCGATACTGATCTGTGCGACCTGCTGAGCATAAGAATACATATCCTTTAATGAGGTATATTTTTCATCTGCCTGCGCAACCCACTGCACCACGGCGGAACGAAGACCCGATGCAAGTACCAAGCGCAGTCTTTCTCTTTCTTCAAGACGCTGTACAAGAGTAACTTTCTGCCTAACATTAGCGCCTAAGATCACGGCAAAGCTACTCAAAAAACAAAGCGTCCACAAGGCAATAACCAGGATACTGGCGCTCTCAAGGCGTGGATTGAAACGCATGTCCTGGTATCGCGACGGTTTTGGTAAAGATACGTTCGACATTGTCTCCCTGTAATTCCAACTCTACGCGTATCGCAGCAGGAAGGCGCGGCGATGAATAATACGGCTGCCAAGTATATTCCTCTTTCTGAGCATCAAAGACATAATACGAAAAACGCGCAGAAGCAACCTGGGGAACCAATCTTGAAGCCGCCACTTCCTCCCCGGTAAATATCTGACTATAATTTTTCTGCGTACGAGTGATTGCGCCAGAGCTCTCATAGGAATAGAGAGTCTTTCCGATGGTATACGCAGAGAAGAGTGGGTCATAGATAAGGGTAGCACACTCAAAGTTTTCACTGTTTCCACCGAAATCAAGGCCGTTAAAATGAATGCCATTATTCAGATCAGATGAAAGCTTCTCGAAGAAGACCAAAACATCTTCTTCAATAAAAACCTTCTGCGTACGCTTCCATACCTGAAGCCCATTGCCTAATACGGAGTAAAGCGCCAGAGAAATTATTGCGGCTAACCCTGCGACAATGAGCAATTCTACCAGGGTCATCCCCTGCTTATTTGTCTTTCTCCTCAAAGAAAAAAAACCGTGCATACATAGTCCTTCTCAATTTGACCATACGCGCTCCTTCTTTCCACGTTGCCCGTAGGTCAACCTGGAAAAGGTCATTGCCCAGTACGGGCTGGAACTCTAGGGCCCAGGAATATTGCTTCCCGCCTACACTTTCCTCCCCTTCCCGTTGGAGAAAAGCCGCCGGCCCAAATTGGCGGATATGATCCTGCGCCTCCCAGAGTTTCTCTCCTAACCGAGGGGAAATTTGAAGATAATGGGAATAATAATTGAAGGAATCAAGCGTAGTAAAGAATGCCCCGTATATAAGCACGGTTCCCAACGCAATGACCGCCGCGGCAATCATTACCTCGACAAGAGTAAATCCTTTTTTATATCCTTTACGCATACCCCATTCCCCGTAACCCGAAATCAGTCCCAATTGACCACATCATCGCCGGTGCCATCCTGTCCGTCATTACCCATAGAATAAAGATCATAATCCTGAGGGCGGTGCTCTCCCGGAGACCGATATTTGTATTCTCTGCCCCAAGGGTCAAGCGGTTTCTTCTCCAAATAAGGCCCGTTCCAATTGTGCGCCGTACCGGGCTTACTCAAAAGTGCGTTAAGACCATCACTACTCGGAGGGAAACTTCCATTATCTAACTCGTATAGCTTCAAGGCGGTTGCAATATTTGCCTGTATATCCGCCTTTGCGGCAGTAACCCGTGCCTGTTCTCCTCTGCCGGTCAGCCGCGGCATAACCATCGCCACTAAGGCACCGATTATAATAACCACTAACATCAGCTCAATTAAAGTAAACCCCCTTCTATTCATAGCTCCTCCTTTTTTGGGTTTTTTGGGGACGTTTCTATTTTTTGGGAACGATTCCGCGTACGCGTAATTAAATAGAAACGTCCCCATTTATTCCCCATCCAAATACCTCACCCACGCCTTCTGAAGATCTGAGACGCTACGGATCTTCGGCGTAAACGCAAAACGAAGCGCCTCTTGCATATCTTTACCGTCACGCAACTGCCGGCAAAAATGGGCAAACCTATCAGAGCCTAATTTCTCGATCAAGAAAACCACCAGCGACGCCGATTGGAGGTAAAAACTACTCACCAGACTATCCCCGCGTAAAGAAAGAATAGATTCCTTCTCTTTATCCCCTCCTTGCGCCTGAAGCGCGCGTACCTGGATGGTCTGGTTATCTCTTAGGGCACTAATATCCAGCTTCATCAAATCTTCCAGAATAAAGAACCTTGCCTCCTGATAATACTGCCGCGCAGCCGCGCTGGCTAGGTTACGCTTAGGCTTCTCCGCCCATTGCGCCACCCCTTCATCCAACCAAAGAGGAACCTCACCCTTAAATCCGACAAAATCACGGAATATTAAATGCGCCATTTCATGAGGCAAGAGGCTCTCTAGAAAACCACTGCTCCAGGCAAAACTGCTTATTGACCGCTGTGTATAATCCGCCATCCCCTGTGACCATTGCGGCTGTCCTGTCTGAGCGATAAACGTCGCATGGTCCGGATAGATATAAATCTTGCACCGATTATCCCAAGTCCAGAATCCCGAATACCGGGCATATCCTATGGCCGAGGCAATATCCCGGTAATACCCTTCGGACGTGCTTAAGAGTTCTTTCGCGAAATTCTCGTCATTTGAGAAATACACGATAAAGTGGTCGCTTTTGAGTTCTTTCCACTCTCCGGCAAAAAGCATTCCCGCCGCAGCGGATACCACCCCAATAACCGCGCACAATGGTACGAGGATGCGAGAAGTACGTACTGCTATTTTCATTATTCTTCCCCTGTATACATAAAATTGCAAGATAAAGTTCAAGGGCCTTATATTACTCTGTACTTACGCGCGGTATTATCCTCCAAAAGCCGGGAAAGAGAGCGTAAAAGTCGTTCCTATACCTACCTGACTCTTAAGTTCTATACTCCCTTTATGTTTAGTCACTATATTATATACAAAAGAAAGCCCTAATCCCGTGCCTTCTCCTACCGTCTTAGTGGTAAAGAATGGCTCAAATATTTTAGACAGATTCTCCTGGGGAATACCGATGCCAGTATCAGTAACAGTTACTATCGCTCTTGGTTCCTGCGGAAGAGAAAATGTTTTAACGAAGATCTGGTCTGCTGCGTTACGATTATCCTTCTTGATGATTGCCCACTTGGCATTGAGCACGATATCAAAGAACGCCTGCTGCAATAACTGCACATCTCCCATCACCGATGGCAGATGTTCATCTAATTGAGCCTTGAACTGTACCTGCTCGGCGCTTAATTCATGTTCACAAAGAACCGCTACTTTCCGCACCACCTCATTCAGAGAAAGAGGAACAAAAGTTTGGTCGGAAACATGGGCAAAATCAAGTAACGCCCGGGTAATCCTCCTACAGCGCTGCGCGGACTCTTCAATGAGCTTTAATGATTTATCAATATCGTGACGTGCAACGCTATTCTTTTGCGCCAGCTCCAGATGGATGACCTGGATATAGTTAAGGATTCCCGCCAGCGGATTATTTATCTCATGCGCCACCCCGCTTGCCAATTGCCCTACCGCAGCCATCTTTCCAGTCTGCATCAGCTGTGATTCCTTGAGTTTCAATTCCTCATACGCCCGCGACAATTCCTCTTCCGCGCGTTTACGCTCGGTAATATCGCGGATCACATGGATTAGTTTGACGATTGCACCAGACTCGTTGAAGACCGGAGATACCGAAACCCCCAACCACTTATCGATACGCGTTTCAAAAACTTCAACATACTCTTTCCGTCCTGTCTCTTTGGCCTTCTCCAAAGGACATCCTTGTATCGCGGATTCTTTCCCGTGAAAGATTTGGAAACATTTCTTTCCGATAAGATCATCGCGCGGACTTCCCAAGAGTTCACAGACGGCATTATTGACATTGAGAATCGCAAACTGCACATCATGAAGAGAGACCCCGTCAGCCATTGCATCAAAAGTCTCTGACCATTCGCGGGCAGCCTTTGCCACTAACTCATCCGCTTCTTTGCGCGCGGAGATATCGAAGATCGCGCCGTCAAGATAGGCCACCTTTCCCTGTTCATCAAATACCCCCTGCCCCCGCTCATAGACCCAATGGATCTTCTCATTGACATCGACAATCCGATACTCCAGGGTATATGATTCCCTGCGCGTAAGCGCATCGAAAATAGTCTCTTCCACATATTTGTGATCATCAGAAAAAATAATACTGGCGTATGTTCTTTTTGAGTTTTTTATGAAATCTTCCGCAGCATACCCGCTTATATTCTGGATCTGCTCACTAATAAAGTACATCGTCCAATCAGCATCACAGGCGCAGCGATAGGTAGCTCCCGGGATATTCTGTACCATCGTACGAAAATGCGCTTCACTCTCCTTCAATGCCTTCTCAAAGGCCTGGCGCTGGTCAATCATCGCGTTGAAGACCTCGGCCAAGGACCCGATCTCGTCACGTGTGGTTATCTCTGCTTTCTGGCTAAAATCGCCGCGTTTAAGAGCCTGGGTTGATTTCATCAGAGAAACTAAAGGAACCGTCATATTCCGCGCCACCCATAAAGTCACGACCACCGAAGCCAGAATAAGCAGTATGCTTATCGATATAAAAAAGGTAATCACCCGAAGTGTGAAAGACTGTGCGTATCTTTCTTGCGCGGAGATATTTAACTCCATTAAGTTAATCCCGCTTTCGATCTGTTCCGTAAAAAGCCCCTGCATGCGCTGGGTCCGTACCAGGATAAACTCAACTACCCTCCCCCGGTCTCCGAAAAAACTCTCTGAAAGCCCCTCATCTTCAAGGGTCCGGGAGAAATTCTTCCAGATAAGGCGCGCAGACCCAAGGCTCAGACCAATATACTCCCGGTAATCCTCGGTAAACAACGACAGCCCCAGAAAGATTTCCTGGAATTGTTTCTCAATTGACACAATCTTACCACGTATCTCTTGGCGTATCTGCGCCAGCCGATCGGGATCCTCGATAAGAAGCATCCCTGAGGCAAGCGACCTGATTCCGGAGAAATTATTTTCTAGCGAAATCAATGATTTTAACAGATGCTGGTGATATTTAAGTTGGCGGTACACGGTACCGCCAATCTTGGTCTTCTCAACAGTAGTAATACCCAGCCACATGATAAAAATAAGGCCTAAGGCATTGGCAAGAACTAAGGCAAGAAGCTTCGTGCGGACTTTTAATTGAGGCCTGATCATTCTTTTCGAATAGGGACAAAATCCCTGGCAATGATATGCTGCCCTTCCTCGGAGATGACAAAATCAAAGA
>JAHISH010000166.1 GCA_018818365.1 Candidatus Omnitrophota bacterium
AGGTGCGTCAATTTTCTTTAACCGGCAGCGGGATCGGTAAGCCGCTTCTTGAGAGTAAACTGGTGCTTTCGGCATACCTTCCGAAAAAGAAATAACCATGCATAAGAAACGTCTTGAGGTTATTATTACTGCGGGTTTGATCGTGGTCTTTTGTCTTTCTGCGCTGCATGCCTATAAGGTCATAAGAAAAAAGGCCGCGCCGGGCGGAGAATTAAAGGATACGCAGGCCTCTCAATCGACAAATGTTTCTTTACAGAGACACACAGGCGCTGCGCAAGAGAAGACCGGTTCCGCTGATACGATTGTATGGAAGCGATGCCCTTTTTCAGGAAAAGTATACTATAGCGTCGAGGGCGGGGAGAGTCTGACGCTCAAAGGTATCATGTGGGATGAGAAGGTTCCCCAGGCATTAATCAATGATACGATTATAAAAGAAGGGGATGTGATTAGCCGCTACCGCGTTTTTAAGATCCAGCCCAATAAGGTGATTTTGACTGACGGAGAAGAAGACCTGGAGTTGACGCTTCAATGAGATTAGACCGAGAGCAACCGCATGCCGAAGGAATCGAGTGCTTCTTTGTAAGAGGTCCGCATGGAGAGCGTATGATTAAGACGCTGGGCATTTTTTCGTAAGGATTGAATCTGTCTTTTTGCAAAACGCAGTGCGCCGCTTTTTTCCACGATGCGGCGCATTGTGTTAAGATCGGCATAGGTCACACTATCCTTTGAGAGGATATGGGTAATACGGGATTGTTCCTTGCGGGAAGAGTGGTGAAAGGCATGCCAGACAAGGATGGTTTTCTTGGCTTCTTGAAGGTCGGTGAGGTTCGACTTTCCTATATCTTTCTCTTCGTTCATCAACCCGATGATATCGTCTTTGATCTGAAAGGCCCTGCCCAGATACATCCCGTAGGAATATAATCGTCTCAATTCTTTTTTCCCCACTCCGGCAAGGGCTGCTCCGATAGTAAGCGGTGCGGCAAAGGTATAGTTTGCGGTCTTTAAGTCGTAGATTTTATAGATGTCTTGCCGGGTGAATTCCTTCAGGCTTTTTAATCCGTATAGGAGTTCGATGAATTCCCCGCTTCCGGTATAGAGGGCCGCTTCGATAAGTGTACGCAATGCCCTTTCTTTATAGAGGGGGTTTTCTTTTACCGCCAGAAAGGCGTCTAGGGCCATGGCGTACATCACATCCCCGACGACAATAGTCAGGTCTTGGCCGTTGAATTTAAGGTTCTTATGGTTACGAAGGCAGCGGTTAAGAAGGGCATGCATGGAAGGTTGGCCGCGCCGTGTAGGTGATTTATCGATAATATCGTCATGGACAAGCATGAAATCATGGAGCAGTTCAAGAGAGACAGCGCTGCGCCACAGGCCCGGCGCCGGCCGGGAACAATACCCTTGATAGCCTATCACAAAAAGAGTGGGGCGTATGCGTTTTCCTTCACGGCAGATAAATTCTTTGATATGTTCAAAGAGTACCGGAGATATCCTGCGGAGGCAATAGAGTTTATCCGCGCTGCGTATGTAGTTCTGGAGTTCCCGGTCGATTTTCTTTTTTATTTCTAAAAACATAAGAGTATGTTACCATATATATAAAGGTAGTGCAAATATAAAGAGAATGGCCAAAATAGTCATTATCGGGGGAGGTTTTGCGGGATTGGCAGCCGTAGAGCAGCTTTGTAGTATGGGCCTGCGGCAGGATCTTGTCTTGATTGATAAAAAAGAGACTTTTGATTTTTTACCGCTTCTTCCCGATACCCTCGGAAGAGATATCCCCCCTGAAGCGTTAACTCTTCCTTTCGCGCTGATTGCCCGCAGCCGGGGATTCAGTTTTATTCCTGCCGAGGTAACGGAGGTATCTTTTCCCCATAAACAGGTCGTTCTTTCTCAAAAACGTATCCCTTATGAGTATCTGGTGATTGCCTGCGGCAGCCAGACTAATTTCTACGGCAATGAGAATATTGCGGAGAGCGCATTGACGCTTGATAACGCAGATGATGCGCGCAGGTTACAAAAAACCTTAACGCGAGGTAATTTTGATACTATCCTTATTGCGGGAGCAGGGTACACAGGTATTGAGGCGGCGACTAGCCTGCGACGATGGAGCCAATCGCGCAGTAAACGGCAGAAGATCGTTATTATTGAACGCGCCCCCGATATCCTCGGGCCGCTTCCTGTCTGGATGAAAGAGTATGTGAAAGCTAATTTAGTGCGTTTGGATATCTCTTGTGTTCCCGGCAGCACCATCGAACGTATAGAAGGCAGAAGGGTCTTTCTTTCTGCAGGGAAAGTCTTTGAGGATTCTTTAGTTATATGGGGGGCG
>JAHISH010000167.1 GCA_018818365.1 Candidatus Omnitrophota bacterium
CCTTGTACCCGCATATGACCGTTTACGAGAATATGTCGTTTGGCCTTCGGTTGCGCCATCTCCCCAAAGACGAAATCGAGCAGAGGGTTAATGAAGCAGCGGAGATATTAGGTATTAAAAAATATCTTAACCGTAGGCCCCGCGAACTCTCCGGAGGAGAACGCCAGCGAGTTGCGGTCGGTCGTGCGATCGTACGTAAGCCCATGGTATTCTTGTTTGACGAGCCGTTGAGCAATTTAGACGCAAAAATGCGCGTACAGATGCGTACTGAAATTCATAAATTACACTTACGACTCCAGACAACCATTATCTATGTAACGCACGACCAGGTGGAAGCGATGACCATGGGGGATCGTATTGCGGTCATGAAAGACGGGGTGTTACAGCAGGTGGCTGATCCGCTGACGGTATATGATAGCCCCCGTAATAAGTTTGTCGCCGGTTTTATTGGATCTCCTCCTATGAATTTTATGAAAGGCCGCATCATTAAGAAAGACGGGAAAATATATTTTGATGAAGGTAAAGTTGTGGTAAAGGTTGTTGAAGATATGTATAAGAAGATTGCCCCTTATGTGGGCAAAGAGATTTTCTTTGGTATTCGCCCCGAGGATATCTATGATAAGCTCTTTGTTTCGGAAGCCTCTCCTGAAAATATTGTCCGGGTTACCTGTGAAGTCTATGAACCTATGGGGTCAGAAGTGTACCTGTATTTGAATAGCGGACGACACACCTTTATCGCACGCGTCGGTGCGCATGATAAACCACGATTGAATCAAGACATGGATGTGGTTTTTGATATGGGCAAGGTGCATTTTTTTGACAAAGTTACTGAAGAGACCGTCATCTAGGTTTTTCCTCCCTGTGGATACCGCCTTGTAAGAGCGACTGCAAAATGGTCATCATTCATGTAGTCCTATTTTTATTCCTTCCTTTCTTTCTTTTGCACCAACAACTCCTTTCCTTGCGGACTATTTCTTTGTGGTATCTGGTGAATATCCTCCTGATAGTCTATTCGGTGAACCAATACCTGAAGAAAAGATATCAGCTGGATTGGAGTCTCCAAGGGCTCCAGGAAAAAATAAACCTCTCTAGAGATGAAAACACGCACCTGCATAGACAAAACAGTGCGTTGGTCTATCGATCGGAGCGATACCGGAATCTTAAGAAGATTAACGAAGAATTACATCGTCATTTTGATCTGGAACATATTGCGCAGGCTTTGGTGGATGTAGTCTTTACTCAGATCGGGAACGCGCAGGGGGTCTGTACATTAGCTTTGGTGAATCCTCAAGAACAGAAATTATCCCTTTATAAGACAAAAAAACAGGATAAGTCTGTCGTCATTAAGGCCAAAGAAGGAGATATATTCGATCTCTGGGTACTCAAACACGCCAGTCCTCTTCTGATTACTGATAGCCGGAAGGATTTCCGTTTTGATAGCGATAAGCTACGAGAATTAGAGACGCGGGAATTTTCTTCTTTAATCAGTGCCCCCCTTTTTAGTGAACATACTTTTCTAGGGATCATCCGACTAGATAACCCGGGGTCTAATGTGTATTCGCAGGATGACCTGCGCTATCTGTCGACTATTGCCGATCTGGGAGCACTCGCTTTGGAAAACAGCCAGCTTTTTGCCAGGACTCAAGAATTAGCCGTGCACGATAGCCTTACTTCTTTATTTACGAAAGACTATTTTATGGAGAGACTCATTCTTGAGTGCAAACGTTCAGTGCGCACCAAGGTGCAATTTTCTGTGGTGATGCTCGATGTCGATCATTTTAAGAAATATAACGATTCTTTCGGACATACCGCGGGAGATTTAGTTTTGCGTTCAATAGCTGAAACTTTGCGCTCGTGTGTCAGCGTGCATAAAAAGGAAATAATAATAAGCCGTTTCGGCGGCGATGAGTTTTGCCTTTTGCTTGCCTCAATGGATTCGCGTCAGGCATTCGGCTTTGCGGAGCTTTTAAGAGATCGCGTGGCAGTAAAGAAGATTCTCTTGCGTAGGGAGGAAATAACGGTAACCGTTTCGCTAGGAGTTGCTTCCTTCCCGAAAGACGCCCATGATGCGGAGGTATTGCTTATGAAGGCAGATCAGGCTATGTACATGGCAAAAGGAAAAGGAAGAAACCGCGTATGTTGTCTTTAATATTGGGGATCGGTGTTTTAGCAGGATTAACTCTTGCGATAATTCTTCTGGCGACCAGATTGGCTCATCAGAGGTTACACGCAATTAATCAGCGGTACGCCGTTCTTGAAAAAGAATATACCGTATTATCTATTGATACCCAGAAGCTGTTTAGTCAGAATAAGGAGCTGGAACTCAGTCTTTCCGAGACAAGCGCCCTGTATGAGGTGACGAAGGAGTTATCAAAGACCTTGCAAGAGGGAGAGCTTATAACTATCTTTAAGAATTGTCTAGAGCGGTATCTGTCGGTAAAAGACTTTCAGTATATAAGAGGGGTGCCTTTGTCTGCGAGGTATAAAGAGCTTACCACGGTTCCTTTTGTAATACAGGGAGATACCGTGGGGCATGTTGCGGTCAGGAAGATCCGAGAGCAAGACAGGGATAATTTTGAGATATTGGTGCATCAGTTTTTCTCTGCGTTCAGGAGAGCGGAACTATACCGGAAAGTCCAGGAACTGAGCATCATTGACGGATTGACACAGGTATTCAGCAGAAGGTACTTATTGCAGCGTGGTGTTGAAGAGTTACAACGTTCAAAGGAATTTGCCCTTAATTTGACTCTTTTGATGCTCGACCTCGATTATTTTAAGACGTGTAATGACCGCTACGGACATCTTGTGGGTGATGCGGTGCTTAAGGAAGTCGCCAAGAGGATAAATCATAATATCCGTCAGATTGATTTTGTAGGGCGCTATGGAGGGGAAGAATTCTGCGTAGTATTAGCGGAAACAGAGAAAGACCAGGCCTTGTTTATTGCGGAACGTTTAAGAAGGACCGTTTCTGCGACGCCCATCCGGGCGTATGATGAAGAGCTGTCGGTTACCATTAGCATCGGATTGGCAGTCTTTCCGTCGGATGCCCAAGAAATGGATGTGTTATTAGAGAAGGCAGACCAGGCGTTGTATTCTGCA
>JAHISH010000168.1 GCA_018818365.1 Candidatus Omnitrophota bacterium
ATAAATACGGTGGTCTTATCAGGAGGGGTCTTTCAAAATAAAGTTTTACTCTCCCGCGCATTGGCGTTATTATATAGTGAAAAATTCAAGGTGATTACGCATGCGGCATTATCCTGCAATGACTCGGGAATTTCTCTCGGGCAGGCGATAGTCGCTGCGCATCAGAAAGGTTAAGCGATGTGTCTGGGGATACCTATGAAGGTGAAGAAGCTGGCAGGTGAATTTGCCGAAGTGGAGACGGGCAGGTTGATTCGCACCGTTAACATCCAAATGCTTCCTTCGGTTAAGGTCGGTGATTATCTTCTCGTCCATGCCGGGTTTGCGATCGGAAAAATCGATCCCGGGAAGGCACAAGAGACTCTCGCATTACTTCAATGAAATATATCGATGAGTTCCGCCGTAAAGATTTAGCCCGCAAGGCCGCAGAAAAAATTCACGAAGCGATGGTGCCGCGGCAGGTGCGCATTATGGAGGTCTGTGGCACCCACACACAGAGCTTTCACCGTTTCGGATTAGCGAACCTGTTACCTGCGCAGTTACATATGTTAAGCGGCCCGGGATGCCCGGTCTGCGTCAGCACCCAACGCTATATCGATCAGGCGATCACATTGGCAAAACATAAAGAGGTAATTCTTCTTACATTCGGGGATATGCTCCGTGTGCCCGGCACCCATTCTAACCTGGAAAAAGAGAGAGCACAGGGCGCCCGCGTGCAGATCCTTTATTCAGCGCTGGAGAGTCTGGCGATTGCCCACGCCCATCCCGATAAGAAGATAATCTTCTTGGCCGTCGGTTTTGAGACGACTGCCCCTACCATCGCCCTCACTATGATACGCACCAGGGAACAGAGGGTGAAGAACCTTTTCTTTCTTACTTCGCTTAAGACTATGCCGCCGGCGTTACAATACTTAGTAAGCGACGCGCGCCTTAACGTGGACGGATTGCTTTTACCGGGGCATGTCTCCAGTATCATTGGGATGAATCCCTATGCATTTATCCCCAAGGAACATAAGATACCGTGTTGTATCGCCGGATTTGAGCCTTTAGATATTCTGGAAGGGATTTTAAGTATTCTACAGCAGATCCGTCGCAGTAAACCTTGTGTGGCAAACCAATATGTGCGGGTGGTAAGAAGGCAGGGGAATCCGCGGGCGCAGAAGATTATTGCGCGGGTTTTCCGTCGTTGCGATGCCGAATGGCGCGGCTTGGGCAATATCCCTAAGAGCGGCTTGCGGATTACGCAGGATTTTTTTGACTTTGATGCAGAAAAGGTTTTTCCCGTCATAGAGAAGGGGAAAAAGCTGGCGCGACATACGCAATGCCGTTGCGGGGACGTACTTAAAGGTCTGGTGTTGCCTAAAGAATGCCGCTTGTTCGCGAAAGCCTGCACGCCCGATCACCCTATCGGACCATGTATGGTATCCTATGAAGGAGCATGCAATGCGTATTTTAAGTATCGTTAAGAGCTATGGGGCGTTATTTTTGTTTATTTCGTGCGCCGTGAATTTGCTGGCTGGTTGTACTCAAAAGAGCGGTCAGCAGCAGGCGCAGGGGGACGCAGAGCAGGCTGACGCCTATTACCAGAAGGCGGTGATAGGATACAAAGATCTTATCGCACAGGGCAAAGATACGGACGCGATGAATTTTGAGCTGGGTAGATTGTATTACGACAATCGTGATTTCTCCCGCGCGCAGGAAGCGTTGCGCAAGACCAATGACCCCAGGGCAAAGAGATTTCTTGCGATCGCATATTATCAATTGGGTAATTTTGTGGATTCCTTAGAGATCTTTGAGAGATATCCTCTTGGCGATGCCGAATATGCGTACTATCACGGCTTGGTCAGTGAGAAGTTGAATCTTTATGATAGGGCCTTAGCGGTATATCGCCGTATCGAGGAAGGCGATTTCCATGATAAATCACGGGAACGCATTGAGTTTATTGAAAGACGGGCCGGTACGCACCGCATAGAAGACATGGACCCGCAGGTATCGCAAATGATCGCAGAAGCGCCGTCCCAAGAACAGTATCCTCAGGCCGGCGCCTTAATCTTGTATTGCGACGAGGAAATCGAGGTGACGCCGGAGAACACCTCGGTTACCCGGATGCATTACCTGGTGAAGATTTTGAATGAACGCGGGAAAGAAGGGTTCTCTGAGACCCAGATCGGCTACGATTCCACCTATGAGAAAGTAGAATTGGAGTATGCGCGCACCATAAAACCGGACGGCACCGTGGTGGAGGTCGGAAGCCGCCATATGCGCGATGTCTCCAAGTATCTGAATTTTCCTCTCTACAGCAATGCCCGCGTGTGTATTATTTCTTTCCCCGAAATCACCGAAGGCGCCTGTATCGAGTACCGGGTGAAGGTCGTCCGTAATCAGCTGATCGACAAAAAGAACTTTGTCTTGGCGTATCCCGTACAATCCTCGGAACCGATCCTGAAGGCGCGTTTCAAGGTGAGCGTCCCGCAAGGTAAAGATCTGCGTATCAAAACTATCAATGAAGAGTACAATGCGTTTGGGGCAGTGCTTATGCCGATTGTGGAGGAGAAGGCAGGAGCGCGCATCTATCGTTGGGAGTATGGCGCGATCCCGCAGATTATTCCGGAAACGAATATGCCGGATACGGTGGAGATTAACCCGACGGTCGTGCTCTCCACGTTCGATTCCTGGGATAAGATTTATCGGTGGTGGTGGGATCTTGCGAAGGATAAGATCAGCGCCGACGACGCGATTAAGGAAAAAGTCAAAGGGCTTACGGCCAATGCCAAGGATGACCTGGAGAAAATACAGGCGATCTATGCCTTCTGCGCGCAAAAAATCCGTTATGTCGCAGTAGAATACGGACAGGCTGGTTACGAACCGCACCAGGCATCGCTGATTTTTCAGAATAAATACGGGGATTGTAAAGACCAATCGATTCTTTTAGTTACGATGCTTAAGGAGGCAGGTTTTTCGGCATGGCCGGTATTGATCGCCACGAAAGACTATTATAATCTGCATCCCGACTTTCCCGCAATGTTGTTTGATCACTGTATTGCCGCAGTATCGGCGGCAGACAGAATTGTTTTTCTTGATCCTACCGCGGAGACTTGTGCGTTTGATGATTTGCCGTCTTCAGATCAAAAACGGCGCGTCTTGGTGGTCAAAGAGGACGGATACCTGATAGAGGAGACGCCGCTATATCCGGCCGCACATAATCTTCTTGTGCAAGAATCTTTCTTAAAGATAAATCCCGATGAAACCGTTGCCTCGGAGCGTACGGTTTCTACTCACGGTATCTATGATCAAGCACAGCGGTATTGGTTGCTCTATACGCAGCCGGAGCGTGTGCGGGAGAGGCTTAAAGAAAAGGTGCAAGGGATTTCAATCGGCGGTCAATTAGAGGAATATACTATTGAGAACCTTGATTCGTTGAATACACCGATAGTCTTGCGCTATTCTTTCCGCGGACCGGAATATTTTACCTGCGCCGGAGCATTGCGGATTATGCCGCAACTTTCCGCGGTTGATACTTCCTTGGTGGCGAAGGAGAAGAGGAAGTATCCTATAGAATTCGCTTTTTTGGACCGCAAGGAGACAATTTTGGAGATTGCATTACCACCGGGTTTTGGTATACAATATCTGCCTGAGGGCACCACCATAGAGAACCGCTGGATGCGCTTTACGGTGGAGTACTCCCGCAAAGATGCGCACAGGATATTCTTCCGGCAGAGGATGGATTTGAAAACGCGCGTGATCCCTCAGGATGAGTATGCCGCGTTTAAAGTTTTCTTGGAAGAGACGGGGAAGAAGGTTAAGCAAAGAATAGTCATCGAAAAGAAAAGATAGAATGAGAGAAGAAGATGAATTCCCAGGGGCAGAGCGCAGGCAGTATATTCGTCTCGACTCGGTCTTTCCGGTCCAGTTCCGCCTGGTAAGTTTACAGGGGGAACAATTTTACTCGGATTGGCTGCAGGGGTTTACCAGTAATGTCAGCAAGGGGGGGATTTGCCTTGCGATAAATAACCTCAAGCCCGAGCACGCCCAGCATATTCACTCCCGGCAGGCACGCGTGATGCTAGAGATCACCATGCCGTTACGCCGCAACCCGGTCTATGCGCAAGCGCAGATCGCCTGGGAAACACAGGTTCCCGGGACCACCCCGCAGCATCTTGTGGGATTAAAGTATCTGCAGATTGATGCGCACGGGGGATTCCACATAATGCGTTATGCTCGTTTTAAGCAGCTCATTCTTCCGGTGCTTTTCTCCGTTCTTTTACTCTTCGGGGGAGGGTTTGCGCTCAACACGTTCATCGGGTACAAACTCTTTAAGGCGAACAAAAGCCTCGTTACGCAATTGGTACGGTTGGTGCAGGAATCAAGCGCCGCCAAACAAAACGTCAAGGAGTTGGTTAAAGAGAGGGAGATGTTGCAGATAAAGCTGCAGACATTGGGGATGCGCCTTGAAACAGTAG
>JAHISH010000169.1 GCA_018818365.1 Candidatus Omnitrophota bacterium
AATCAATATAAGGGATCTTTTCTTTTTCTAGAGCATGTTTTGTTTGCTCCCAAAATCGCTCTTCGTTATCTACCAAGGTTCTATAGGAAGCGGGTACCGGTGTTAACGCGCGATAGACTTCTTCTTTAAAGACCAGCTCTTTGGTGGGGATACAGAGTACTAAAAAAGCGGTATTTGCTGCTTTTGCTTTTTTATGCATACGGCACAGTGCTTCGAGAGAGAGACGAAATCCTTCTTTGATTCGTGGATCATCAAGGTCTAAGGCGCATAAGCGGTATTCCGGAGTGAATTCAGTTCTGCATCTTGTATTCATAAAGGAGAACGCATATTTTCTTTGGAAGGGTTCTTGTCTTTTCGGAGTTTCTTTGTTCTTAAGGTCGGGGAATACCTTATTTCTGATCGCGCGTACCAAACCATATAATCGAGAATGCCTAGAGAGGAATCGTTTGATAGAGGTCAAAAATCCCTTGCGGGCGCTCTCTCTTCTGTCTGCGGCTCCCCACAAGCGCCATGCTTTCTTTTCTAAGGTTTCGATTCTTTCTGCATCATGCATCGCGTTAAGTGTGGTTTGGTTACGCGTCTTTAATTCCTGAAGAGATCTTTGATGGTATACCAGTGTGTAGGCATCTGCTAAATCATTTCCGGAGTAAAATGCCTGTATGATACGCATAGGGGTAAGGGCCAATGCATCATCCAGCAATAGTAATCCATGGGTGACTCCGTAAGTCCCCCAGGAGATATTATAGGTACTTAATTTACTGAGTTCGGCAAGTTGTTGGGGCCATGCGCGTTCTCTGGGAACTCCAGTCCCATAAGTCTGCGAATCCCCTATCGCGACAATATCAGTCTTAAGCGGGACCAGTTTATTGCGGAATCCGTTACGGTCATGATCCCGGTAAAGTGGCCGTGGCCGTACGCCAAGACGCCTATCTTTAATCACGCAGGCAGGTACTACATTCCCAGAAAGGTTTCTTTTAATACCCGGAGAGAATGCGTAGAGTCCTTGGAGGAGTATTTCCGAAATGAAGAGTGCAGAAAGGGTGATGCGGATAAGTGGTAGTTGCTTCAAGTATTTCGCTTTAAAAAATTTATTCCGAAGAGTTTCATTTGACCGGTTTATCTACTTTTGAGCTTCCCGATGAGGATGTCTGCATCCTCTTAAAGGACTGAGATTTAGGCCCCACGGTAATAGTCATGGTAACGCTTTTGCCTTTCGGAGAGATCGAGATAATACATGTTTCATTATCACGGTCAAGATTTAGGATACGCTCTCCGTATTCTACAATATTCAGAAGATTCCAGTTATACATCGGCATCTGTTCTTTGTAGAAGTTAACTACTTGCTCCACATCTGCTTTACCTTGGTACCGCAATACTCCTACGCGCACGCCGCTACTCTCAAACGAATAAGAATCCTTATAGAGTGGGATAAATCCCACGGGAATAGGAATATCAGTGAATTTAAGGATTGCCTGCGGTTCAAGTAGGGTTGCATTCCCAAGTTTGCTATCCCTATTCGAGGTCGCGCAACCAAGTATCCCTGAGGAACCAATAGCGACGACGATAACGATAACGATGATCCACCAATTAATCTTCATCGTACCCCCTTTTGTGCAAGAGTCTCCCGGAGCGTTCTATACATTTCTTTAATATTTTCATCATTCAAACCTTGTGCGCGTCCGACCGCAGTTAATGCGTCCGGAGAGATGATATCTTCCGGCGTATGGCTGTCATTATTTAAGATTAATCTTACACCCAATCGCATTGCGGTATCACAGACATGTTTATTTGTCGTGGCATGTCCGCTGCGGCTGGTAATCTCAAGGAAAATCCCCCGTTTCTTTGCCAGAAGCGCATCTTCATCAATAATCATACCAGGATGGGCTAAAATGTCAATATCTGCTTCTAACGCAGCACGGTTGGTCCCGGGTATTACCGGTTCCATCGTGGTTTCTCCGTGTGCCACTATAATCTGTATTCCTTTTTTTCGGGCATAACGTGTTAAAGGCTTGAATTGGGTTAAAGGCAAGTGTGTCAGTTCTATACCAGGCAATACGGTGATTCCTGTCTCTTGGGGCCAATGGCGGCAGAATTCTATTATGGCTACGATGGTAGTCTTAATTGTGCTATAGTCAGCGTGATCCGTAATCGCAATAACTTTGTATCCAGCTGCCGCATACCGTACCGCCACTTCCGAAGGAAGCAATACTCCGTCACTTAGTAATGAATGGCAATGTAAATTATACATTTAATGAGCGCATAACTTACGCATGCCAAACATGAGTAAGTTATATGCGCGAATTAATCCCACGAACACAGTTTTAATTAGTAGTTGCGTGGGATAACTGTTATTCCCTTCTTAGCCAATCCCGAAG
>JAHISH010000170.1 GCA_018818365.1 Candidatus Omnitrophota bacterium
CAGGCCTGAACAGGCAATACAGTTACAGATACGGTTCTATGAGAAGATTAATTGGCGTATGGAACCGGTTTCCTTTTCTAAAGAAGTGCGCAATACAAAAATTATGGGAGGCTTTGTTTTGTGGGTCAGTAGCGTTGTCTTGTTATATAGTGCAGTGCAGGTATTCTCATCGAGATGAAGAATTCTTCCTGCCGAATGGCCATAGGGGCAGGGGTACTTGTCTTGGCATTGGCTTACGCAGGCATTCCCGCGGAGCCTTCAGCTGAGGAACCCCCCTTACTCCCGGTAGAACATACGTTTCAACGCCCTGTCTTGCTCATGCGTCCGGGTGAACGAATAACCTATGATATCCGCATGGGCGCGATGAAATTGGGTTCTGCGGAGTATCACCAGGAAGAATCTGTTGAGATAAAGGGCAAAAAGGCCGAGGTGATTATCTTTCAGACCCGTACTGCGACGTTTAAGGATACAGAGACTATTTATAGTGATCCTGAGACTTTTTTGCCACTGAAGATTGAGAGGGATATAACGAAACTCTTATCGCAGGAAAGTATCACTGAAATCTATGACCATAAAGAGTGTAAGGTGGTCATAACCAAGCGAGTAGGAAAGAGGGAAGAGACAATAGTCATCCAGAAGGATGCGCCATTACAGAATGCCCTTTTACTTCCTTTTATCTTGCGTAACACCATGAAGTTGAGCCGGCATACGCGTTTTACCGTGACTCTTCCTAAGGCATCTTTCCAGCTTACCTTGCAAGGGCTTAAGGACGTGAGATTACCGACAGGCAGATGCCGGGCGTTATATTTTACGAGTAATCCACGGCAATTTGAAATATGGATAAGTGCGGACCGCCGCAGGATTCCTTTAAAGATCAAAGGGTTCGGTAAGATCGGGTACACTTTTTTACTAAGGAAGTATCAGGTTCAGGATAATCAGGGGAGAGAATAATAATAATTATTGGCTTTTATTCCGCCTCTATGATATACTAGTGCCCATAAAGTGCGAAAGGAAGGACAATGGAAATGAATAAGTATGAGGGGCAGGAAAGAAGGAAGTTTAAGCGTTTAAGAGTGGATTTTGTGGTCAATTTCAATGTGCACAAGCCTATAGAAGTCGTCATGAAGATAGGCAATAAAGAAATTGACGCGGTAATGACGGATTTAAGTGAAGGAGGCATGGCGCTTATTGCCGATTACGATATCCCTACCAGCACAATCCTTTCCATGAGGTTTACACTTTTTAATCCGCTCGCCCTTGAAGATGACCGGGTAAGAAAGCTTGAGGTTATCGGAGAGGTCCGTTATAACGCACTTCTCCAGAAAGAAGAACACCGCCTGGGTATTCTGTTTACGCATATCCACGAAAGCGATAGAAAAGCCATCGCCAGTTTTGTGCGTTTTACCCGTAAATAATTCTCGGCCTTATCGTGTTACGGATATGCGTGAGGTCTATGCGATAAGTTTGTGTTGACTTCTCTATGAAGTTAGAATACAATATGATGCAAAAAGAAGGGGGGTGGAAATTTTGGTTCTGGTAAAAGACAACAAAACGAAGATTATCGAAGCATTTAAAGTCCATTCCAGTGATACGGGGTCGGCCGAAGTTCAAGTTGCCATTCTGACCGAACGGATCAATTCATTATCCGGACACTTTAAACAGCATAAAAAAGACTTCAATTCCCGCCGCGGGCTTCTTACGCTTGTCGGAAGGCGCCGCAGGCTCCTCAGTTATCTCAAGAAAAAAGACGCCAAAAAATACGAAGAGATCATAGGGAAATTAAGCTTGAGAAAATAGTGTCTACGGCGTATCCCTATACAAAATAAGGTAAATCAAATGGAAGAAAATGTCTTTAAGGTACCGTTTGGCAAGAATGAATTTATTGTCTCAATTGGGAAAATAGCAAGGCAAGCGCACGGTTCGGTGACCGTTACCTACGGTGGCACGGTGGTCTTGGTTACTGCGTGTATGTCTCGTAAAATTAGAGAAGGACTGGGTTTTTTCCCTTTAACCGTCGAATACCAGGAAAAGACGTACGCTGCCGGAAGGATCCCCGGAGGATTCTTTAAGCGCGAAGGCCGTCCTTCAGAGAGTGAAATTCTTACCGCCCGTCTTATTGACCGGCCGATCAGGCCCCTTTTTCCTAAGGGGATGCGTAATGACGTACAGGTCATGGCGATGGTCTTGTCTAGTGACGGCGAAAATGATCCGGATATTCTTGCAGTGATTGGGGCGTCTGCGGCATTGAGTATTTCTGAAATACCTTTTGCAGGCCCGTTAGGATGTTGCCGGGTCGGACGGATTAATAATGCCTTCATCCTTAATCCTACGTATGCAGAATTGGAGCAATCAGATTTAGATGTAATCGTGGTGATTAATCGAAAAGGCGTCGTGATGCTGGAGTCTAAAGCCAAAGAGATCCCTGAGGATGAATATCTGGCGGCAGTTAAGTTTGGCATGGAGAATCTCCAGACGATTCTTAGTTTTCAGGATGAATTGCGTGCAAAGTGCGGAAAGGAAAAATACGCCGTGGATTTAATGAAGACCGATCCGGCCTTGCGGCAGAAGATCGAGTCGCTTGCGAAAGATAAGTTGCAGAAGGTATATTCGCTCTCTAAGAAAGAAGAGAGGGAAGAAGAGGTTGCGTTACTAGTCAAAGAATTAGAGGTCGCCCTTGCTCCCGATGGATACGATGCCGAAATGGTCTCCTGGGGTTTGGAAGAGTTTGAAAAAGAGCAGGTGCGTAAGAAAATCTTGGGAGAAAATGTCCGTATCGATGGGCGTGGTTTTAAAGATATCCGTCCGATTACTGCCGAAGTCTCTTTTCTGCCACGCACCCATGGTTCAAGTCTTTTTACGCGCGGACAGACACAAAGTTTGGCGGTAACAACTCTGGGAAGCGGGGATGACCAACAGATGGTCGAGGCATTGGAGGGAGAGACGCATAAGACTTTTATGCTGCATTATAATTTCCCTTCTTTTAGCGTAGGGGAGACTCGCCCCGTACGCGGTCCGGGACGCAGGGAAATCGGTCACGGAGCCTTGGCGGAGCGGGCGCTCTTGGCGGTAATGCCGAGTAAGGAAAAGTTCCCGTATACGATCCGTGTGGTTTCCGAGATCCTTGAGTCTAACGGTTCATCGAGTATGGCCAGCGTCTGTGCGGCTACCCTTTCTTTGATGGATGCAGGGGTTCCGATCAAAGACGCAGTAGGAGGAGTGGCTCTGGGGCTTATCAAAGAAGGAGACCGTACGCTTATTCTGACGGATATAACGGGTTTAGAAGACCATCTCGGGGATATGGATTTCAAGGTTGCGGGCACGCGCACGGGGGTGACTGCGGTGCAGCTTGATCTTAAGATTGAGGGTATTTCTTTTGAGTTGTTGTGTGATTGTCTGGCGCAGTCCAAAGAAGGAAGATTCTTTGTATTAGACAAGATGTGCGCAGCGCTCTCCACCCCTCGGGAAAGTCTCTCTCTGTATGCTCCTCGTATCGATGTTATCAAGATCGATACGGAGAAGATAGGAGAACTTATCGGTCCCGGAGGAAGAAATATAAAGAAGATTATTGCGCAGACTGGCGCTGACATTGATATCCAAGATGACGGAAACGTATTGGTTTCTTCTCATGACGCCGCTAAATCCGAAGAGGCTATTCGGTTAATTAAGGCAATTGCGCAAGAGATTCAGGTCGGCGCCATTTATCCGGCGAAGGTCAAACGCGTAGTCGCCTTCGGTGCATTCTGTGAGATCGCGCCCGGCAAAGAAGGTCTGGTGCATGTGTCGGAGTTGGCGCAGCACTTTGTGAAGAATGTGGAAGAAGCCGTGAAACTTGGTGATGAGTTTAACGTCAAGGTCATCGGCGTTGATGAATTAGGCAGAATCAATTTGAGCAAGAAACAAGCTGAACCTAAGGAAAAAGTAAAAGAATAAGTACTTTCCGTGAAGCAGAACCGTATTAATGAGGCAAAAGGCATCATTTTAATCGCGGTCGGGCTCATGCTTCTGGCAAGCCTCATTCGTTTTGACCGTCTTGATCTTGCGTGGTATTCTTCGCATCCTAACATCCCTCCCAAGAACTTTCTCGGAATTTTCGGGGCGTATCTTGGCGGCAGCATCATCTTTCTATTCGGAAGATTCAGCAGCCTCATTATCCCTCTCGTAGTCTTTCTTCTCGGTCGTAAGTTCTTTAGGAATCAGGTCCCCTATTTAAGCATCCCGCGATTTCTCGGCATTGTGGTCTTATTGGTTTCGGTTAGTTCACTCATCGGGATGTTCTTTCTGCATAATGAGCACCTGTGTTTTTACTACGGGGGGTTCTTCGGCGCGTTACTGGCACGGTTCACTACCTTCTATTTCAGCCGTCTGGGAGGCGTCATCATATTTACTACTTTTATTCTCCTCTCTTTGGCGTTGGTAACCGAGATATTGCTTTTTTCTTTGTTTGCCCGCTCTGCGCAAAAGTTGAAATCGGTTATAGGGCCGCTATCGTTTCTGAAGAAGAAGAGTAAGTCTTTTATGGGGAGGATAAAGCCTTCCGGAGTTGAGAAGCCTTCGGGTATGAAGAGACTGCAGGAGTCCGTGGGGCTTGCCATGAAGCCTAAAATCGCGGTAAATGACGCATTGTCTTCTACTCTTACGAAGCCTAAAATTCAGATTAAAGCAAAGACTCCGTTGCCGGATGTCAAGGCATCTGCTGCCGAGACAAAGAACGGTAACTTTCAGCTTCCTTCTTTGGATCTTCTGCAGTCTCCTCCGCCTGTAGAGTCCCGGCAGATCAAAGAAGACCTTGAATCGAATGCGCGTATCTTGGAAGAGACCTTGGAGGATTTCGGGATCTCGGTGAAGGTGACCGATATCGAACGCGGCCCGGTGATTACGCGGTATGAGTTGGAGCCGGCCCCCGGAGTGAAATTAAACCGTATCGTTGCGTTAAATGATGATATCGCCTTAGCAATGAAGGCGCAGTCTGTCAGGATCATCGCTCCTATTCCCGGCAAGGCCAGGGTCGGGGTAGAGGTCCCGAATATGCAGAGCACCCTGGTATATTTGAAGGAGGTCCTTGCGGATAAGGCCTTTCAAGACGCACCGTCCGCATTGACTTTAGTATTAGGTAAGGATATCTCCGGTCAGCCGGTGGTTGCCGATCTTGAAGAAATGCCGCATATTTTGATCGCGGGGACGACAGGTTCCGGCAAGACCGTGTGTGTCAATTCCCTGATCTTAGCGCTCTTATTCAAGAGCAGCCCTCAGGATTTGAAATTCGTGATGGTCGATCCGAAGATGGTGGAGTTGATGCCTTTTAACGGGTTGCCGCATCTGTTATGTCCGGTGGTTACCGACTCCAAGAAGGCCGCGGGTGCGCTTAACTGGGTTGTGGGAGAGATGGAAGCGCGCTACCAGCTTTTGGCAAAAGTCTCGGCGCGGAATATCGAAGCATACAATCAGAAACAAGAGAAGATTCCCTATATAGTGGTGGTTATTGACGAGTTTGCGGATTTAATGAGCGTGGCCCGGGATCAGATCGAAAATGCGGTTACGCGCTTGGCGCAGCTTTCGCGTGCGGTGGGGATCCATTTGATTCTGGCGACTCAACGGCCTTCAGTAGATGTGATTACCGGGGTGATTAAAGCGAATTTACCTGCGCGTATTTCGTTTAAAGTAGCGTCTAAAGTTGACTCGCGCACCGTCTTAGATACTAACGGCGCGGATAAACTGCTTGGTAAAGGGGATATGCTTTTTATGAAACCGGGCGAATCGAAGATGATCCGGGTACAAGGGACACTTGTCGGAGACCGTGAGATCGAAAGGGTAGTTGATTTTATTAAATCCCAAGGGGAGCCGCTCTATGACGAGGAGATCCTTAAAGACCAACAGAAGACCTCGCTTGCTCAAGGGGAAAAAGATGATCTCTATGAGCAGGCAGTGCGTGTGATTATGGAGAGCAATCAGGCTTCGGTATCTATTCTCCAGCGGCGTATGCGTTTAGGATACACGCGTGCGGCGCGTATTATCGATGCCATGGAGTTAGAAGGATTAGTCGGTTCTTTTGAGGGGAGTAAACCACGCAAGATCTTAGTGGACCGCGAGTCTTGGTTAAAAGAAGCTTTGCGGCAAGAAGAAGCTGCTTTGAGAGGGAAAGAGGAAGGTTCAACGTGAGCGAGAATCCCGGAGTGCGGTTAAAACAGATACGTCTGGCACGGGGCGTGAGTCTTGAAGAAGTGCATAAAAAGACGAGGATCCATATGAGTATCCTGCGTTCTATCGAAGGTGATAGCGTCAGTAATCTGAATTCCGTATATCTGAAAGGATTTTTGAAGCTTTATTGTAAGTTTCTAAACGTTAACCCCGGCGAATACATTGAGCAGTATCGTGAGGTGCAGAAAAGCGTGGTCATCAAGCCGAAAGAGACAAAGGTAGAAAAAAGAGAAACCGTGCGCACGCAGGAGGGATGGTTCTTGCGTAAGGCATATGAAAAGATCGGAGCGTTTCCTGCCGTAAAAAGAATCCATGCCGTTATTTTTCCCGTGGTGGGGGTAGCCTTAGTGATGGTGGTATTATTTTTTGTGGGCAGATACGTTGCCGTGCGTCGTACCCACACTCTTACGCAAGAGAAGACCACTACCGCCGAGAAAGTTAATAAGAGCGTTGCGTCTAAAAAAAAACCCCTCCTAAAACAATAAGTACCTCCGCAAGTAAAATAACCGCTTCTCAGACACGTTCTTCTGCTGCAAGGGAGGCGTTATCGAGTACCAAGGCGTTATTAAAGGACGAAACCGTTGCCTCAAGAAAAGAGGGGTTGCAGTTAATTCGGTTCGGCATCAGGACACGCCAGAAATGTTGGATTGGCCTTAAGGTAGACGGAAAGACCGTTTTTCAGGGTATGTTGGAACGGGGAAGGTTTGAGAGTTGGCAGGCGCAGGAAAGAATCGTACTTTCCGTAGGGGATGCGGGTGTGGTAGAACTGGAGATTAACGGGCAGATGTTTAAAAACCTCGGGAGAAAAGGGCAGGCCTGTAAGAATATAATTATCACCAAGGAAGGCATGAGTAATAACTGTATATAAGAACTTCGGGGATTAAGAGAACGATGAAGGTAGGAATAGTGAGTTTAGGGTGCCCCCGGAATTTGGTCGATTCCGAACATATTCTGGGCAGGCTTAAAGAAAATGGGCATACGGTCGTTGATATCGAACAGGCAGAGGTAGGAATTATCAATACCTGTGCGTTTATCAAGGAGGCGAAAGAAGAATCTATCGATGTGATCCTTGATTTAGTGGAGCTTAAGAAAGAGGGGAGACTGAAGAAGATTATCGTATACGGATGCCTGAGTCAGCGTTATAAGGATTTGTTGCGGCGCAGGCTTCCCGAGGTAGACGCGTTTGTCGGGAAGGTTTCTTTGAACCATTCGCCTGCGCGATTCCCCATAACCCCGCGCCATTACGCGTATTTGAAGATTTCTGAGGGGTGTGTGAACCACTGTAGTTTCTGTGTGATCCCCCGTATTAAGGGAGCGTTACGAAGCCTGGATATTGCCACGCTGGAAAGACAGGCAGCTTCTTTTGATAAAGAAAGAATCTCAGAATTGAATATTATCGGTCAAGATATTACCGGTTACGGCCTTGACCGCTATGCCCGTACAAGGCTTGCCGCGGCCTTAAAAAAGATTATCCGCCACGCGCCACATATCCATTGGATAAGGCTTTTATATCTTTACCCCAGCCGCATTACCGACGATCTGCTGAGATTGATACGAGATTCCAGGGCCCTCTGTAAATATATCGATCTGCCTCTGCAGCATAGCAATGATCGTATCCTGAAATTAATGAACCGCCATACGAATAAAAAGGATAGTATCAGGCTTATTGAGAAGATCCGTAAATTCATCCCTGAGGTAGGATTGCGTACTTCGTTCATCGTCGGATTTCCTACTGAAACCGAAAAGGAATTTGCGGAGCTTTTAAGGTTTATCGAGGAGTATCGCTTTGAGCGCCTCGGCGCATTCATGTATTCCCGGGAGGAGGAAAGCCCCGCGTATGACTTTACCCCGCAGGTTGCCCATCAGACTAAATTGAAAAGGCTCAACCGCCTCATGGCCCTGCAACAGAATATTGCCAGGTCGGTAAATGAACGGTTCCTGGGAAAAGAAGTTGAAGTGCTTATTGATCAGCAAGAGAATGGACGGTATCTGGGGCGTACGCAGTATGATGCCCCGGAGGTTGACGGGGGAGTATTTGTAAAATCCTCGCGGCCATTGAAGATAGGTGATTTTGTGAAGGTGCGTATTGTCGATACATTGGAGTATGATCTTATGGGAGAGGTGATGCCGTGAATATCGCGAATCGATTGACCATGTTGCGTATCGTATTTACCTTTATTTTTATGTTCTTCTTGTTTCGGCAGGGGTTTTGGTTTAAGGTCTTGAGTCTGGTGATTTTCATCTCTGCGGCTATTTCCGACTATCTCGACGGGTTTATTGCCCAAAAAAATAATATGGTGACCGATTTTGGGCGGCTGATGGATCCTATTGCGGATAAGATCCTGGTATTGGCGGCATTTGCGGCTTTTGTGCAGATGCAGCTTATTGAAGCATGGATGTTTATGATTATCGTTTCACGGGAGATATTGATCACTTCTTTGCGGCTCTTTGCGTTAAATAAAGGGAAGGTGCTTTCTGCTGCTCGTGCAGGCAAGCAGAAGACCGTCTCTCAGATGTTTGTTATCTTTTCGATTTTGGTTTTTATTGTCTTAAAGGAAGCGA
>JAHISH010000019.1 GCA_018818365.1 Candidatus Omnitrophota bacterium
ACTCTATCCTTTTTTCTTAGCAATGGTAATGGGCTTGTTTGGCAATAATCTGTTTATTCTTAACCTTACTTCTTTATTGCTAATGGTCGGGGTATTGGTGTTATTCTATAGATTTATGTATATCTTGAATATCCCGATTCCGTTGCGGCTGGTATCGTTAGCCCTTTTTGCGCTACATCCCTGGGTAATCGAATATTCCCGGGTGACTTTAACCGAAGCAGGCTTTATGCTCTGTGTGCTCTTGGTCTGTTATTATCTGGCGCGCTTTGAAGAAGAGAAGAAAGAGTCCTATTTCATACCGGCATTGGTCTTTATCACGGTTGCATTCTTTACCCGTTATATCGGAATATTGCTTTTGGTGCCATTGTGTATTGTATTATTTTCCAGGAAAGCGTACCGTCTGTTTTGGGTAAGTATCATGGTTGGGATGGTACTTGTGGGTATATTCATGTGGCGTTCGGTCCTGCATTATCATGAAGGATATCTCTCGGAGTTTTTCAATCGGGGAAACTATATTATTCCTGCGCAGGGCATCATTAGCCCCTTAGGAGTCATGAGGCGCTATCTTTACGCAAGCGCCGCCTATGTGGGCGATAGTATCCCTGATTTTCTGATCCCGGTCTTCAGGAATATCGTTCCCCGTTCGACATTCTGGGGGGTAAAGATTACCGCAGGGATATTTTTCTTTCTTATCATCATCAAAGGATATTTGGTTGCGTGGCGGCACTCTCTCTCCAAATACTTTCTTTTGTTTACGCTTGTCTATTGCATCTTTTTGCCGATATTCCCTACCTATGGGGGGCGCTACTTGGCAGGGGTATATCCTTTTTTGATACTGTTTTTCCTGGCGGGACTGGCAAAGGTAGCCATAGCAAGAAAGCCATTCTTTTGCACACTCGGGGTTATATTCTTATTATCTTCACATATTTTGGTAGCAAGGCAAGATCTATCAGTCATTCGTGGCGGCTATGCGCCTGCCTGGAAGAACCTGTATCGGTGTTTCCGCTATATCCGGGAAGCAGATTTTGATCCACAGACTATTGTGCTTTCCCGCAAACCGTACGTAGGGTATCTTGTTTCCGGTCATAAGACGATAGGGTATCCCCGAATTCAAGATCGTAAGAATATGTTAGAATATATTATCAAGACCAACGCAAAGTATGTTATTGTAGATACAGTCAATATTGGAGGAATTTATTTTAGCCAGCAGTATCTTAAACCGGTAGTCCAGGAGCATAAGGATATCTTTCGTTGTATTTATCGCACCTCTGACCCTCTAACAGAGGTGTACCAGGTAAGTGTTACTCCCAAAGAGTATGCCGATTAATAAGGAAGAAATCAGAGCGCACTATAATTCTATTGCCGACGCCCACGAAGCCTTTATCCGCATACACGCCTATTATCATCGCGCCGTTGCGCGGTATTACCAATTTTGTATTCCCAAAGGGTTCTCCGTGCTGGAACTTGGGTGCTCGACAGGGGAGTTATTGTCTTCGCTTGAGCCTTCCTACGGCATAGGGGTGGATATAAGCGAAGAGATGGTTATGCGCGCTAAGAAAAAATATCCCCATCTTAATTTTATCTGTCAGGATATAGAGACGCTGACTCTTGAAGGTAAATTCGACTATATTATTATCTCGGGGACATTGGCATGCCTTGAGGATATACAACAATTTCTGATAAGGATACAGGCTTTTTGCCATCCCCAGACCCGTATAATCATAAATTATTATAACCATCTCTGGGAATCTTTGCTTCTTCTAGGAGAAAAATTGCATCTTAAGATCCCAGAGACTCACCATAACTGGCTTTCAATCGATGATATTAAGAATTTCCTGCATATTAGCGGGTATGAAGTGATACGGTATGATTTTGATCTACTATTGCCTATTTATATCCCCTTGGTAAGTACTCTTCTTAATAAAACTATTGGAAAGCTTCCGGGTATAAACCGGCTTTGTCTGTCGCAATTTGCAGTCGCGCGGCTTGATATTCCACCGGGGGATCCTGGAAACCTGATTGCCTCGGTGGTAATTACCTGCCGCGATGAAAAAGGAAATATCGAAGAATTGGTGCAGAGGACTCCTTCTTTGGGAGTACACACGGAGATTATCTTTGTCGAAGGCCATTCTCGAGATGGCACCAGAGAAGAGATAGAGCGGGTCATTACACAATACCCGCAGAAAGACATAAAACTGCTTATCCAGGATGGCATCGGACAAGGCGATGCTCTACGTAAAGGATTTGATCATGCGAAAGGGGATTTTATTTTGTTGCTGGAGGCGGACCTGACTACGCCACCCGAAGAACTCTGTAAATTCTGGGATACCTATTGTCGCGGCCGATGCGAATATGCCAATGGCACGCGGCTGGTCTATCAGATGCAGAAGACCTCAATGCCGGTAATAAACTTCATCGGCAATCGTTTTTTTGGTAATCTCTTTACCTGGCTTCTGGGGCAGCGTTTTACTGATACCCTCTGCGGCCTGAAGGCGATCACGCGTCAAGGCTATGAAAGAATCCGCCGGGAAAGAGGTTTTTTCGGGGATTTTGATCCCTTCGGGGATTTTGAGATTATATTCGGCGCGGTCAAGAACAACTTAAAAGTTGCGGATATCCCGGTACAATATTTTCCGCGCCATTACGGGATTACCAAGACCAAACCCTTTAGGCACGGATGGTTATTGCTAAAAATGTGCGCAATTGCGTTCAGGAGGTTTAAACTTTTGTAAAAAATACAATTTAGGTCTTGCTTACGCGTGCTATCTGCCAAGAATCGTGGCGGATTAATGCACGCTCCCGCAATGACCTAAGTTTAAACTGTCGTACGTTTCTTTACGGAGAACAATGGGAGGCTAAAATATGAAGATCAATCAGTTTGACCCTTACCTTACCAGGGATGAGATTTCTTCAGTCATGGAGGTCTTGCGGGATAATTGGATTACTGAAGGCAAGAAGACCGAGGAGTTTAAAAAGATGCTCCAGGATTACTGTGGCGTCAAATATGCTATTCTTCTGCCGAACGGGACCCTGGCGCTCTATGTGGGATTGATGATCCTAGGAATTGGCCCAGGAGATGAAGTGATTGTCCCGGATTTTACTTTTGCGGGAAGCGCCACTGCGGTCGTATTGACTGGTGCCAAGCCCGTCTTCGCTGATGTCAACCTGCACGATTTTAACCTTGATATAGGCAGTCTTCAAAAATGTATTTCAGCTCGAACAAAAGCGATCATGCCCGTACATATATACGGCCAATCCGCAGAGATGGATAAGGTCTTGCGCATTGCCCGCACGCACAGGCTGAAAGTCATTGAAGATGCGGCGCAAGGCATAGGAGTTAGTTTCGGGAATAGGCATGTTGGTTCTCTCGGGGATGTCGGCATCCTTTCTTTCTATGCGGACAAGACTATTACTACTGCCGAAGGAGGGGCTTTGTTGACCAATAGCCGTTTTCTTGCCGAGGAGTGCATTTATTTGCGTAACCAAGGAAGGTTATCTCGGGGGAGTTTTATCCACCCTAAGATGGGGTATAATTTCCGTTTTACGGATTTACAGGCTGCGTTGGGTGTCGCGCAGATGCGTAAGCTTTCGTTTATTATTGAGAAAAAACTTCATATTGAAGGATATTACAAACAGTTCCTTAAAGAGGCTGAAGAAGTACGATCCCCCGAGGTTACGACACACGGGAAGAGGGTGCCTTTCCGTATTAATATTCTAGTGAAGGATCCGAAAGGACTAGGAGGCTTTTTACAGAAAAAAGGCATTGGGGTAAGGCGATTTTTCTATCCTCTGCACCGGCAGCCCTGTTTTAATAAGGAGAATTGTATACGGTTGACTTCGTACCCGCATAGCGATGAAATATTTGCCAGTGGATTGTCTCTTCCTTCGGGCGTGCGGTTGACGAAGAAACAGATACGCCAGATTTGCGATCAAATAAAAC
>JAHISH010000171.1 GCA_018818365.1 Candidatus Omnitrophota bacterium
AAAGTTGCCTGTTTACTTCCGTCGTCAAATGTCGTCGCATAGAGATCGGTGATCTCGCTTGTGGAAGGAGCTGCCCCTTGGAATTCCTGGGTCATGGTTCCGTGCGCCCTGCTTAAATCCCAATCTACACTACTCTGTCCGCCGGAATGGATAGTAAGTACATCCAGACGATCAAGTGTCCCTCCATGTGACGGCATCCGACTATCACCACTGGTCGGCGCGATCTCAATGGGCCCATTGACCGCGTAACCCCTCACTGCGGCAATATCGCTTCCTGCGCCGATACTTCCTCTTTTACCAAAGACAAGAGTCCCAGTATGACCGGCAATATTACCAACTGTGATATCGTGTCTCAAGGCGACTCCTGATTCTCTGACTGCGCCGTAATCATCGCTTGTCTTCTGGTCTTTACCGACGATCTGATACTGTGAAACTCCCCATGTTGCCCCTTCTCCGAATGCGGCGGATCTGGTATCCACTCCTCCTCCTGGCTGATGCACCCAGACATTCTGCCCACCTAAAAAGGTATTTCCGCTTGTACCTAACGTTGTCGCGGCAAGATGAACTCCTTCTCCGCTGACAGGCTTCCCTGCAGCCCCTCCTACGCCAGAACCGCTTCCTCCTGAAGTACCGCTTCCATCACCAAACATGCTCTCATATTCACTTGCAGTATCACGCACATCAAAATCTCTCATCTGGGTCCGATAACTGCCATCTGCCATGGCTTGTACGCCAATATCTGCTCTTGCATTCTCTACATGTATTTTCATGGTCTGAGAATCAGTAAATTCTATATTCGCTCCCGGCCGCTGGAGAATTGTTGCGTCTATTGACATATCGCGGACCCCTTGATTCGCATCATCAATCGTCAGCAACTGAGAGACAAACTCTTCTTGTGTGCCGACCTTGCCGCGAATTGTCCTATCAATGGTCACTCTACGGAAGGGATTGAGTTCATCGGACATAAATGAATCTCCCCTTCTTTTGATCCGTATCTTCTCCTCCTTAGAAAAACCAGCTCCTAAATCCTCTCTTGTCTTAATCACCTGCCCGATATTACGCATATACACATCTTGGCCGATATCTTGCACTGATTGGGTTGCTGACGCATGCATGCTCTGGGTGGTAATCCCTACTATTGATGTTGATGCAGTAGGCAATAGCGAAACTGCCTGGCCGCTCTTGACTAACTGTTTCCAACTCTGTCCGGAGGCAGACATCATCTGGTCTGCCTTGAATTTGTAATCCGCCACGCCGGTGAACTGCGCGGTCTTTTCAATGCGCGCCATTGCGTTCCATCCTTGCGTATCACCCTGAACCTGGAGATTATCCGCCAAGCGCGCTGAGTACTCCCGAGCACGAGAACGAAACTGGTCTTTGAAGACCTGCGCGCGGGATTTATCTGTTGTCTCTCCATGTAAACCGACGGAGCCATCCGGGCTCTTGCTCTGGGTCAATGCGCCCCATCCGGCAGCAGCTAAAGTCGCTCCCGCAAACTCAATCGCTGCCCGGGTCTGTAGATTCTTGGTGAATCGTTTACTGGCTTTGCTTAGTCCCATATCTATAGCCGCAGTGGTAAGGCCTCTTCTTGTTGCCTTGGCAAACTGCCCCCACTTACTTCCTTGTTGCACCGACATATCTGAACCTGTTTGCGCGACGAATCTATCTCCTGCCGCCTGTCCGAGCGTATGACCGATCACCGCTGAATATTCGCCAAACCTGCCTAACCCCAGTGCTTGCGCACCCAATTGTGTACCGATATTTACCCCGGTACTTACCATATAACTTTTAAATCCTTCGCTTCCAAATGTATCTTTTAACCCTTGTACGAAACCACCCTCAGAACTCCCTCCAAATCGGGCAGAGGCTGACGAACTCAAAGCACCATAGGCCAAACTGCCCATTCCTACGGCAGCAAGGGAAGTTACTTGATTGGCTAACATACTGTTATATTTATAGAGACCGGTGCTCTTGACCATCTTGTACGTGCCAAGCTTGGCAGTACCCATAGTCGTTCCCCGCGCTGCTCCTCTTCCCATATTCTTCAGATTGTCTTTAAATCCCGCATCAGGATTCAATCCTCCGACCGCCCCTTGCACGGCATATCCAAGAACCTGGGCTGTACCACGGCTCATCCCCATCTGTACTCCGATATTGGTCCCTGTCTGAGCTACAGTCGAGGCAAACTGGGAAGTGGCATAAGCCGTTGCAACCGCTTTTAAGCTGCTTGCGCCTCCAATCAATGAAGTCGCCGCACTTATCCCGATCCCTATTGCCGCTTCTTTCCAGGATCTCTGTTTGAATATTCCACCCACGTGGGCATGTTGAATCCTGTTTGTCCTGGCACCCATGATAGATCTTGCGTGATCATCTGTAAGGAATTCTGCAAAAGAATCCTTTGTGTGATGAGTGCGCACCAAGGTATAGCCGGAAAATTCCGCAAGGAACTTTTCCATACTCATCTGTGTCTTGAGATGCTCATCAAGAAAGGTGACGGTCTCTTCTTTAGCTTCAGTAACTAAAATATAATGGTCGTTTTTAAGGTGTGCGATAAAGGGAATTGGACATTTTTGCAGGATATTTGGAGAAAGCCCGATTTTGACAGGGGAAAGCTTCAGTCCGAAGAAATCCGCTGCCTGCCCAAGGGCGTAGAGTGAAGTCTTAATCTGAGAAGGATCTCCCTGTAAGATGGTAATGCCGTGGAAGATATCTACTGCAAGGGCTAAGGCCGCAACTTCTTCTTCTGCGAAAGGGATCTGATAATACCGCAAGAGATCTATCAGGGCCTTGGTGCCGCAGGGCCTGCCCTGGAGCCAGCGCATGATCTCTGCAATACGCTCCTTTGAAAGCGAAAGCGGCTTTTGTAATTTTAATGTTACTGAAGGCGAAAGTGTTATACTGGTTTTTTGTTGGACACTTAAGTCAGAAAGAAGATTCTTTATTCTTCCGGGAAGATTTCCTTTAGGACTTTCTTGCGGGATTATTGGCACATAGACTTCCGGAACCTTCCAGAGTACCTGCGCGTCAAAGCCTATCGCGTGCGCAAATTGCTCCGGAATAAACATCACTGCCACTGCCAACGCTACCGTTCTCACCCATGGTTTGAAATGAGAATGGAACCGTGGAGGCTGTGGTTCAGTGTATTTGTTTCTTGGTTCAGGGTCCGCTTCTTTTCTCATGGCTTTTCTTGAAACTGGTACAAAATAAAACGGCCGATTCTGCGTGACACCTTCACAAAAGGGTATCTGGCAAAATCGGCCGTTAAAAAAATACAGCACATCGTTCGGCAACTCGGCTATCCTTATGCAGCAATGAAATCGATGCATAAGGACCCGTAGTTTTGCGCCCTCCGATTACTCGGAGTTTACCCTTTCGCTGACTACTGTTATATATTTCAAAGAGAAATTTTCGTTATCTTACCTTACCACGAAAACTTCCATATTATCATTTGCATAAAAAGCATAACACAAAAAAAGATAGATTTCAAGGGGAAACGCCTTAAGAAAGAAAGCGCTTTCTTTCCACAGGATATAACATAGGTAAATGAAGTTATTCGGACTAACGCCCAAAGATTCTGAAGTTAAATCTACGCGAAGATCAGGTCGAAAACTTTAGGAAGGACTTACTCAAAGGATCAAGATATCAAGGATGGCACTTAATGAGGAAATTAAAGAAATAAAACTCGAGATTGGACAATTTTAGAGATTGGACAATTCAGATTGGACTATTTAAAACCACCCATTATTCCACCCTGCATGAACTGTAGGAAGATTGGACCACCGATGATAATACCAATAACAGGAAGAATACAGAAGATAAGCGGGATAAGTATCTTCATAGGTGCTTGTATTGCTAAGCGTTCGCCGCGGCGCAGGCGTTTCATACGCGAGTCTTCGGCAAGAATCATAAAGGAATCAGCGACCGATGTCCCCATCTTCTCTGATTGTGAAAGCAGCTGCACAAAAGAAGTGATCTCCGGAATCATTACTCTCTTCGCCATGTCCTTCAGCGCCTGGTTGCGCGACTTCCCCCACTTGATCTCTTCAAGGACGCCAGAGAACTCCTCTAAGGTGGCATTCATCGGCACGCGGTCAAGGACCCAACGCAACGCAGTAGTAAAATCAAGACCTACCTCTACGCAGAGCCCCAAAAGGTCCACCACTTCAGGCAGATAGCGCACAATTTCATGCTTGCGCTTGGCAATACGCTTATGCAGTATTATTTCCGGAAAGATAAGCCCGAATGCCAAACAAAACAACACCCCTCGCATATCGAAAGAAGAAACAAAGAGATTGCCAAGAAAGAGTACAATCCCTACCAGAATGATCTTTAAGTTAAAAAATTCTTCTGCGGTCAGTTTGATTCGGGCAGTATCAAGTCTGGCTTGAATGCGGCCATGTAATTTTGTTTTCTCCAGAAGCGGCCTGGTAAAGAATGAAAGACAATCAAGGAAAGAGTACGCGGGAGGCCTCTGCCAATTGGGCAATGCAGAAGGTAACTTAACATGCGCACTCTTACCGGAAGAGCCACGCAGGCCCATGACGATCAAAAAGACAGCGGCAGCAATAAAAATCAGGGCAATCACTATCATCTATATCTCCACCTTACTGAATCTATGGATTAATAATACACCCACCATCTGCAATACGACTGCGACCCCCAGGAGAATCTTGCCGGTATCGGACTTAAGCATGATATCAAAATGCTCCCGGTTAAAGCTTAAGACGCTTCCCGTAAAGATAAAAGGAAGTATTGACATGATTACCCCCTGGATTCTTCCTTGCAGAGTAAGGGTAGAAACACTTTCTTTAAGTTTACGGTTATCGCGTATCGTCAAAGACAGCCGGTGCAGAACCCGCGTAAGATCCCCTCCCGTCTCTTTCGCCACTGAAATCGCATTCACCAAGAGATTAAGATCGCTCATCTTCATGCGTTCGCTCAGGTGCTTAAGACTCTGTTCAAGAGTAATCCCCATCTTGGTCTCTTTGAGCACCAGGCCGAATTCTTGAGACATGGGCGCAGGTAACTCCTCGACCATCACTTCAATAGCCTGCTGAAACGATAGCCCTCCCTTAAGAGAAGAGATCATCACCTGGATGGCATCGAGAAGCTGTGCCTCAAAATCTGCCCTGCGCTTCGCTTGCATTATTTTGATTACCATTGTCGGCAGCGAAAATCCCACTACCAGCCCTAAAAAGATGAAAATCACGTTGTTTAACAAAATGAATGCCACCGCGCCGACCGCAATAGGGGCAAAGAGATATGCATACAGAAGATTTTTCTTCTCCACATGCACAAAGATGTTATCAAGATCTTTTTCCGCTTCCGTCGCCTTCTTCTCGAAAGGCTTACCGAATTTTGCCCACAGTAAAGGGAAAAGCTGGCTGAGGATTAAAACAACTGCCCCGCTTAAGAAAAGGAGAATTAATAACTTGCTCATTGTCCTCTGGTTACTCCCGGTTCATACTGACGGCCGTAGCCGAAGGTATCTGCGCTCTCGCGGTATTTGGCATTGAGTGAGCGCCTGATATAGGCGGTCATCGCCACCATCGCCGCAACCGCCACAAAGATCAAGATCGCGTACTCCAGCGTCGCAAAACCACTACTTCGTATAAACTTATTTACGAATCTTCTTGCCATTGCATTCCTACCAGGCTGCGGGGATCATCCCGCTTCACCGTAAAAAGCAGGATTTTATTATAGCGCAAGACTTCCGCAGCCACAACAACTTTCTCCTCATCTTGGCTGTACAGGCGCCACTTCCCGAATAACTTCAGACGCACCCCTGCCCGTTTTAATCCCAGAGAGAACCCTTCAATAAAACTCCGCTGGTAGCGTTTCTTCTGCTGCTCGGAAAAGAGCGCATTATAGGTCTTCCCCACATCACGGTGCATTGCCTGAAACTCTTCCCAACGGATATAGCGGGCAACGCTGTAGTCTCCCTTCATAAGACGAGTAAAAACATCACGGCAAAAACGCACCTCGCTCTGTTGCAGAAAGAAAACAATCGCCACCGAAGCTAGGAAGAGAGCGCTCGCAGCAAAAAAATAACGGTAAGAAACTAAAGTTTTCTTTTTCTCTACCATACTCGAATTACGGAAAAAGCTCTACTCTGAAGTATCTGAGATAAGCTCTACCCTGAAATAGCGAATTACGTCATGGTCACCCCAAGCCCCGTGCCGCACCTTGGCAGTACGGGAAAGAGTCAACAACCCATCGCCGTCAAGGTCAAATGGATTCCACTTTCCTAATAGCCCCATCCTCACATTCGCGCTATCGCTGCGGGTAACGCGCACCCACGACTCGGCGCTAGGAGGATCAATAGACCAACACTTTCTTGTACCCCAATTTCTCGATCTTTTGCGGATATCAGGGACCGCAAAGTCGTTAATCTCTACGACCACTCTATGGTACCCCCGCGTATCATTCCAGTCATAGGTAACACTGTTTATCGAACCCGTCCGCTCTGATGAACCGGCCATGACCGCAATAAGGTCGCGGAGAGTATTGACCCTATCGATAAATGCCTGAAGCGCATTATTCATTTCAAAGAACTCATCATCGGTATCAGTATCCATCGAACCAAACGCCCCGTCCTGGCAGGGAGGATTTGCCACGCAGGTACGCGCACAGGTATGCCCCTCTTCGCAGGCAACGCACGCCTCTGCCTCTGTTTCTCCATACCCGCACTGGGGAAGCTGCTGCCGGATAAGATTAATATCCTGTTTCCACTGCAATACCCCTTGGGTTTGCCAAAGATTCCCGTTTACCATATCGCCTAATTCATCATAGTAATCATTCGCCGCGCCTTCGCTTGCCCGTCCACTCCGATAAAGAGCATTCTTTACTTCCCGGTAAAATTGCCTTCGGACAAACCCGGTCCCCCAATTCCTCTCTTCATGATGAGTCCTGTCCGCAAAATAAATAATATCATGGAGAAAGCCGATCGATTGATCGACTGCATCAAAGGAAGCAGGGGGAATGCAATCCTCATCGCACTCAGTCATTAAGGATACCAGGGCCTCTTTATCCGGTCCGGGACTCCAGAAAGGAATTGTGATATCCTGGCCGTTATCATATTGGGCGTCATCAAGCTGCCGGAGAAAGGCAATAAATTCTCCATCTGTACCTTCGACTTCCTGGCGCGCAAAGAGTGAACCGATTATCCCTTCGGTTATCTCAGGATATCCTTCCAGGGGCCGACTGGTTTGTTGCGCAAACCACTCACTATAGTGCCTTTCTCTCTGCTGCCCAATAATCGATGCTCCTTCCAGTCCGCTCATTTCAGAGAAAAGCTCGCTCCCGTCAGGAGGCGTGTAATCTTCAGAGGTATATTCAATGGTCTGCGTACCGGCGCAATACTGGCGGAACTCCTGTAAAGGCCCTTCTACAAACTCCTGGGCATCCCCTTCTAGTTCATCAAAATCAGACTGGCTGGCCAAAGACTCTATCCTCTGGTCCCACCACGATTCAAATTGCAGGATCTTTTCTGTGGTATCCTCGTCATCATCAATATCATTGGTGTCGGAGACCTGGGTAGGATCATCTACTACTTGGCTTAAGACTTTCAAGAAGACCTGCTCGCGGATCCTCTCTTCTTCGGAAAGATCATGCATCCCTTTCACTAAAGACGACATGACATTATTTAAGTTTCTCTCCGCTAAAACATCATTAACCATTACCGCTCCTCCTGCAATTACTGCTCCCACCGGGCCACCGGCAATAAACCCTCCGGCAACCGCAGCCGCAGCCTCAAGGCCTTCTAAGAAACCTGAGAAACCTCCACTCCACATGCTTTTGCCTTGTTCTCGCGCATTAAGCGCTCCTTGGATGATTTTCCCAAGGAACCAGCCGACTCCCGTCAAAGACAGAGCAGTAAACACCCACCCACCCCAATGGCACGTTCTGTATCTTGGCGGATCATCTTCATCCTCCGCTAATGAATCCCCCATTATCTTTGTTTTCGTGGCTAATTCAGAACCTAAATAGAGTGCGCCGGAATCTACCGCATTAGAGAGCTTTGTGGAGGTATCTATCAGTTGGCCGATGTTGACCGTTACTAATATAAAAATTAGTGCTGCGGCAATAAGGACTATGAAGAGGGTGGCGATCTGGCCTGAGATGCTGTGGCAATGAGAGAGGTTACGAAGTGATGTTTTTTTAGA
>JAHISH010000172.1 GCA_018818365.1 Candidatus Omnitrophota bacterium
CGCAATCGCGCTAAAATTAGAACCTCTTCCTGAAGCAAAGACGGCAATATTCATCTCTTAAGCCCTTCCTCTCCATTGCCCATTCACTTTATAAGCGATTGCGTTGGTAGGGCACACCTTCACACACTCTCCTTTGTTTTCACAGACCGCATAATCTATTATCGCACAATTATCGGTAATCTTGATCGCCCCCAACGGACAGGCCTTCTCGCACTTTCGGCAGGCAATACATCCTACGCGACAGGCATCCATCACCGTTTTCCCAAAATCCTGGGATTTACAGCGTACCGCAAAGTTCTTCTGTACAGGAACAAGAGTAAAAAGTCCTGCGGGGCAAGATGCCACACAGCGACCACAGGCAGTACACTTCTCTTCATCGACCACAGGAAGATCATCTTGGCCCATGGAGATCGCGCCAAAAAAACAGGCGCGCATACAGCTTCCAAATCCGATACATCCGTATGCGCATTGTTTAGGGCCTCCCATGACGAGGGTTGCGGCTGCACATTCACGGATGCCCCGGTACTGATATTTATCTTTAGCCCTCGGCTTCCCCCCATGGCAATGCAGCACTGCCACTGTCTTTTGGCGTACCGCATGTTCAATCCCTAAAATTCCCGCGATGAGTTTACGGGCGCTTTCTTCGGTAACCGGGCACCGCTCTAACATACATTTCCCTTCGATAAGTCCTTCTGCAAACCCCATGCACCCGGCCATACCGCAGGCCCCGCAATTGACTCCCGGCAACTTACCGAATATCTCCTCGACACGGGGGTCGGTCTGCACGGATAATTTTTTTGCCGCAAGCGCTAAGCCGACGCCGAATACAATCCCCAAACCGGTCAACGTAACGATTGGCGCGATCAACGACATAGTAGCACCTTTCTTTAAAACTTAAATCCGCTGAATCCCATAAATGCCAGGCTCATCAAGGAAGCGACTATAAAGGCGATCGGTATTCCTTGCATGCTTGGCGGCACATCGGTTAATTCCAAGCGTTCCCTGATCCCCGACATAATAATCAATGCCAATAAGAATCCAACCCCCGCGAAAAAGGCCTGGAGCGTCGCAAAGAAAAAACTCCCCGGGATTGGCTTTCCTTGGATGAAAAAATCATCCACATTCAATATAGTAACCCCCAGCACCGCGCAATTGGTGGTAATAAGAGGCAGATAAATCCCCAGGCTGCGATATAACGCGAGAGAAAACTTCCGGATAACCATTTCAATCAACTGCACAAATGCCGCGATAACCAAAATAAACGTGATGGTTCTAAGGTAGGTAATGCCAAAAGGAATGAGCAAATAGTTGTAAATGCTCCAGGTAATCACCGCAGAACAGGTCATCACAAAGATCACCGCCAGCCCCATCGAAACCGCAGGCTTCGTCTCTTTGGAAACCCCCAAGAAAGGACACAAGCCCAGGAATTTCGAAAGGATAAAATTATTGATAAAGATCATACTGACCGCAATGGTCATAATTCTGGCAAAATCCATACTTACCCACACCCTCCTTTGCGGCACGCACGACAAGTACTTTTCTTAGACTTCATAAGATTACTAAGAGCGATCAACAGCCCTAAGGTCGCAAGCGCCCCCGGAGCCAAGATCAAGACCGTTGCCGGCTGGAAACCGGGAATAAGTTGCTTCCCCGCGATACTGCCTGCGCCGAGTATCTCGCGCACCGAAGCAATCACGCATAATCCTAGGGTAAAACCGACTCCCATGCCAAGACCGTCAAAGATAGAAGCCCCTACCCCATGCTTGCATGCAAATGCTTCTGCGCGCGCCATAATGATGCAATTGACTACAATAAGCGGGACAAAGATGCCTAATGACACATCTAACGCGGGAGCGTACGCCTTCATTATCAACTCGCACATAGTCACAAAGGTAGCAATGATCACGATGAATGCCGGCAGGCGTATACGGTCAGGAATGATTCGACGCACCGAAGAGACAATCGTATTCGAGCAGACTAAGACAAAGGTAGCTGCCGCACCCATACCGATGGCATTGCCTAACGAAGTCGATACCGCTAAGGTCGGGCATAACCCTAAGATCAATCCAAAGGTAGGATTCTCGATAGTAATACCTTTGGTGAATTCATGCAGCAGTCTTTTCATTATCCCTTGACCGCCTTTGCGGTCCCGTAAATTTTTGGTTTTACATACCTATCGATAAGCGGGACAAATGCATTCATAATAAGGATCGAATACGATACTCCTTCCGGATACCCCCCGAACTTACGTATAAGAAACGTCAATACGCCACACCCCACGCCAAAAAACACCTGCCCCGTATGCGCAAGAGGGGTAGTCACATAATCCGTCGCCATAAAAAACGCCCCCAGAATAAGCCCTCCGGAAAGGATACTGAACAAGAAATCTCCTTGAAAATACCCTCGCGCGCCGAAGATCCAGCATAAGGAACCCGTCGTCAGGATAAAACTAAAAGGCGTCTGCCACCAAATATAGCGTTTCCACAATAGATACGCGGCCCCGCACACTAACGCGATAATACAGACCTCTCCGAGACATCCTCCCCGGCGCCCGAGAAACAAATCCCAATAGGATATGCCCATTTCTACCAACGTACCTACCTTTCCTTCTTTAAACATCATAAGCGGAGTAGCAGAAGTAACCGCATCCGCGGCAAAAGGCCGGGTAAAGGCGGTCATATGCGTAGGCCAAGAAGCAAGTAAAAATGCGCGTGCAGCCAGGGCCGGGTTAAAGACATTGGCGCCGAGCCCTCCGAAGGCATGCTTAACCAGGGCAATGGCAAAAATTCCTCCAACCAGCGGAATCCAGAACGGGACATTCGACGAAAGATTAAAGGCCAGAAGAAGCCCGGTTAACGCTGCCGATCCGTCGTGAATAGTAACTGCGCGGCCCGTAAGCTTTTGGATAAGTGCCTCGCACGCCACACACGTAAACACTGCCACCGCCATTATCTTTACTGAAGGCATTCCGAAAATAATCACGGAAGCTATCGCCGCGGGAATAAGCGCGCCGATAACTGACCACATCACTTTGGGGGTGAGGTCACATCCGAGAATATGCGGCGAAGTAGAGACTATTAATTTATCGGGCATATTTAAAGTTGCTTACGTAGAACATCCTGCAGTTGGGTTATCTTAGTCTTAACCGCATTAATCACTGCGGTAGATGAAATCGTCGCTCCGGTAATTGCCTGTATTTCCCCGTAACTCTGTAGATTCTTATCCTTAAACTGCTCCTGAAATGCCGCATCTTTAATCCTGCTTCCTAAACCGGGGGTCTCATTCGCAGATAAAACCTTAATTGCGGTAATAGTTAAGTTCCGGTCCAGCCCCACCATGACTTCGATAGTCGAAGAATACCCTTTCCCTTCTGCCTTCAACAAGAACCCCGTGAGCGTATCATTTTCATCATAGGCAATATAATAGACCGAATCTTCTTCTGTAGTCTTAAGAAGAAATTTCTTTGCGTCAGGCATAATCTGGCGCAAGGCTTCCTCTTCCTGGTCTTTCTTCTGTTGGGCTATCTTGGGCGCAGTTGCTTCGTGTACTACTGCCAAGACCGCTCCTGCGGTGCCACAGATAAGACCCAACACCAATCCATACCTGACTAACTCTTTCATTTCTTGCACCTTTCCTTGGCCTGTTTGATATTCTGCACTAAATTGATTTTTTGGGGGCAGGTATAGTTACACAGCCCGCACTCCATACATTCCATGGCGCCGTATGTTTTACTCAAATCCCACTTCTCTTTCGAAGAGGCCAGATTAATAAGACACGGCATCAATCCTACAGGGCATTGTTCTACGCAACGGCCGCAGCGGATACAGGTAGCTGCTTCTGAAGTACGGACCTGGTCTTCAGAGAAACAGATGATCCCGTTGGTACTCTTAATAACCGGAGCATCAAGGCTATATTGGGCGATACCCATCATCGGCCCTCCGGTAATGACCTTCGCCGGCTCCGATGAAAAAGGGCCGCAATATTCAAGAAGCGCTTTCAGGGGAGTCCCCAGGGGGACCAAAAGGTTCTTCGGCTCTGTGATACAACTGCCGGTAACGGTAACGACGCGCTCGTATAACGGTTTTCGACAATACACCGCTTCATAAATGGCGCAAATCGTGGCAACATTATGCACCACCACCCCCACAGCAAAGGGAAGTTTTCCTGAAGGGACTTCTTTACCCAAAAGATTCTTTACCAGTTGTTTCTCCCCTCCCTGCGGATAAGATGATTTTAAAACCCGCACCCCGTATCCCGAATCCCCGATTAATTCGCGAAAAATCCTTATTGCTTCCGGCTTATTATCTTCAATCGCGATGACCACCTGAGTTACTCCCAGACACTTCTTTGCTAAATCTATCCCCTGCATGACTTCTTTGGTCTTCTCTATCATCAAACGGTAATCAGCCGTCAAATACGGCTCACACTCCGCGCCGTTAATGATCAACGTATCCACCGGTTTCGGAGGAGTTAATTTGATAAAAGTCGGGAAACTTGCGCCCCCCATACCGACAATACCTGCTTCAGAGACGATTTGTCGGATTGCTTCTACAGTCAGGAGATTTACTTCTTCTTGAGAGCGCGCTTCAATCACCTTCGCGCCTTCTCCATCCCGCTTATGTTCAATAACAATTGCCTTGCTACGGCCTAAAACCGGATGAGGCCAATCCTGGATCGCGCAGACAACCCCATTTATTGAAGAATGAATCGGGCTAGAGACATGCGCCTGGGCATCCGCAATTTTCTGGCCCTCGCGAACTATTTCACCTACCTTGACCAAAGAAAGACAAGGCTTCCCCAAATGTTGCGATAACGGAAGGTATACCTTTACAGGCACCGGCAATCGTTCTATCGGCTTATGTTCAGTATGGTGTTTATGTTCTTCCAGGGCGAGCATATCTTCTACGCGAGTTCTTCTATTTTACGTACTCTTAAAAGTTGCACGGCACCTAACAAAGTAACCAGGACTCCTACTACGACCAAAATAATCAGCTGCGAAAACCGCTCAGCCAATATACTGCTGATAAACATGAAAACCAAAAATCCCAAGTGCATGACGATCTCCATGGAGCTAAAGACCTTTCCCATCATGCCGTTTTCGCTGACCTGATGGACGATCGTATTGGAAGCGATCATAATCGGAGAAATAACCACCCCCAATGAAAGCGACAAGAAGGCCGCGACGCTAAAAGACGGAAAACGGTGCAAGGCCCACGCAAAGGCAAGCAGCATCATTCCGCTTAAGCACAAAGAGACAAAAATAACCTTATAGTGGGAGGCACGCTGGCCGAATCTTCCGTAGAGCAGCGACCCGAAGAACAATCCGATCCCCAGAAACATCACTAAAAACCCTAAATCTTTAGTGGCAGAGTGAAGGGTATTCTGTACGAATACGATCAATACCACATAGACCGCGCCCAAAGCCGCCCATAGGCTAAAGATGATACCGGAGATAAAACGGATTTCCTTCTTCCTTATGAAATAAAGGATCCCCTCCTTTATCTCCTGCGCCACGGACTTACGGATAACATCGACAATATCCTTACTGACCTCACGAAAATCAACCTGGCGGAC
>JAHISH010000173.1 GCA_018818365.1 Candidatus Omnitrophota bacterium
AACCTCTGCGAAATTAATTGAATACAAAACAAGTGGTGAGGCAACCGGTGACACATCCCGCGTGGTCGGATATGCCGGTATTACCATTTACTAAAACAATGGAAGAAAATAAAAAACATATCGATGAAAGTTGGAAAGAACAGATCGAAAAAGAGAAAAAAGATCCTACCCCTCCTCATGATTTTGTCCCCCCCGAGGCGAATTTCAATTTTTTCGTAACGACGATGGCATTGCAGGCATCGATTGCGTTAGGGCAGATGCCCAATCCGGCGACACAGAAACAAGAAGACAACCTCCCCCAGGCAAAATTTATTATTGACACCCTGGAAATGATTCAGAAAAAAACCAAAGGGAACCTTGATGCCGAAGAGAATACTCTTCTAGAAGATATTCTTTACCAATTACGCATGCAGTATATCGAAAAGAACAAGGGAGGCAGCTCATGATCGATAAAGAATTATTGGAAATCCTCGCCTGTCCCGCATGTAAAGCCAATGTGGAGTTAAAAGAGAATAAAATAGTCTGTACGGGGTGCGGGAAGAAATATCCGATTCGGGACGGTATCCCGGTGATGTTGATCGATGAAGCCGAAGCATAATGAAGTTTTTTTAGACTAAATCCCTAAGTTTCTTGAAAGCGAAATACTTATAGCGGCCACCATTCATCCGCACTTTAAAAAGGAAAAATGTACTGGCCGCGAAAATATCAACACCCCTTATCTAGGCGCGTACCGATGGAGATAAGAAAATGAATAGCGTACTGGTGATTCACGGCCCCAACCTTCAACTACTCGGACAGAGAGAACCCGGCATTTACGGCGTCATAACCCTTGCAAAAATCAATGCGCAGCTTAAGAAAATCGCCGCCAAACATGCGGTACGCCTGGTCATCAGGCAATCGAATCATGAAGGAGCAATCGTTGAATATATCGGAAAGGCAAAAAATAGGTTTTCCGCATTATTAATCAACCCGGCAGCATATACCCATACCAGCGTCGCCATACGGGATGCGATCGCTGCGGCAGGCATCCCCACAGTGGAAGTGCACCTTTCTAATATCTATGCACGAGAAGAATTCAGGCATACTTCTTTAATGAGCCCTGTCGCGCATGGAGTCATTTCTGGATTCGGTCCGCAAAGCTACCTTCTGGGCCTGGCAGCCATTCTTGATCTGTTAAAAAATCGTTAGATGCACACCGATAGACCCGCACGACTTAAGAAACTTTTTGCCCTTCTTGATAAAAAGCAGTTAGATGGCTTATTGCTTGCGCATCCTGCGAACATCTCTTATCTGGCGCACCTGCCCAGCAGAGATTCCTGGTTTCTTGCCTCTCGCAAGGGAAACTGTTATTTCACCGATGCACGATATGCCGAAGAGACAAGACGTAAAATCCCTATTCGTTGTAAGATTGCGCAAACCAATGGGGCCCCTTTTAAGACTATAGGGACCGTCTGTCAAAAGCTTCACCTTAAAAGAATAGGCTTTGAAGAAAGATATTTTAGTTACTCTGAGTATAGGCAGCTCAAAAGAAATCTTGCCAGCGCCGCATTACACCCTCTTTCGGGAATAGTTGAAGAACTAAGGCAGACAAAAGAACCCCTGGAGATCAGAAAGATCGAAAAAGCGGTTTCCATAACCCAAAAGACCTTGCGTGATATAGAGCCGCTGCTTAAACCCGGGAAAAAAGAAATCGAGATCGTAGCGGAATTAGAACGTTTACTGCGCTATAAGGGAGCTGGCGACTCATCTTTTAACATTATTGTAGCCTCTGGCCCTAATGCAAGCTTCCCTCACCATATACCCGGAGAACGCAAACTCAAAAGAAATGAAGGAGTTATAATCGATATAGGGGTTGACTATTCCGGGTATAAATCCGACTTGACAAGGGTATTCTTTTTGGGTAAAATTGAGGGTCTTCTGGATAGGATCTTCAAAGTAACCCTCGAAGCACAAAAGAGGGCAATTGCGGCAATTAAACCTGGAGTTCTAACCAGTGAAATTGATAGAATAGCCCGTACCTATATAGCCTCTCAAGGATTAGGTGAATTCTTTATTCATAACCTTGGCCATGGCGTAGGTTTGGAAGTACATGAAGAACCTTCTTTTTCCCGGAAAACAGGGTTACCGTTACAGGAAGGGATGGTTTTTACGGTTGAACCAGGACTCTATATCCCCGGCCGTTACGGGGTAAGGATTGAAGATATGGTACTGGTAACCGAGAAAGGATGTAGGCAACTTTCGTGGCACTCTCAATAAATGAAATCAAATCAGGAGTAACCATCTTGGTTGATAGTATCGTCTATATGGTCATTGATACCCAGCACGTTAAGCCCGGGAAAGGTGCGGCGTTCGTACGCGCCAAACTACGGAACATGAAGAATAGTAACGTCCAGGAAAAAACCTTCCGTGGAGACGACAAGATCGAACAAGCCTTTGTAGAAGAACGAAAGCTCCAATATCTTTATACCTCAGGAAGTATGTTCCACTTTATGGACCAAGATAATTTCGAAGAAGTCGCAATTTCGGAAATCGCTATCGCAGACAATAAAAAATTCCTAAAAGACAATATAGAAGTTTCTGGCTATTTCTATAAAAACGATATCCTCACCATCAATCTGCCTTTCTTTGTAGAATATACCATTACCCATTCCGAACCGGGGATTAAAGGAGATACCGCAAAGAGCGGGACCAAACCGGCAGAGATCGAAACAGGCGCGACCATACAGGTTCCTTTGTTTATTGACGTGGGAGATAAAGTCAAAATAGATACACGCACAGGGGAATACATAGAAAGGGCAGCCTAAATATGAATATTAAAGAAATTAAAGAAATGATAAACCTGATGAATGAGAATAACCTCGCCGAGTTAGAGATAGAAAAAGAAGGTATGCGCATAAAACTCAAAAAATCAGGATCAGGGAGCGAAACGCTCGGCGCTCCTTTTATCGTTGAAAAACAACAAATCGGTGAACCCGCGACTTCCCCTCTTCAAACTGCGGCGCAGGAGAGTAGTGCGAAAAGTATCGAGATCAAAGCTCCCATGGTAGGAACATTCTACCGCGCGCCCTCACCGGAGTCACCCCCGCATGTAGAAGTAGGGCATACGGTAGAGGTGGGGCAAGTGATCTGTATTATTGAAGCAATGAAACTCATGAACGAGATAAAATCAGAAATCAAAGGTACGATCATTGAAATTCTGGCAGATAATGCCGAGCCGGTTGAATTTGGTCAACCCATGTTTCTTATCGAACCTCTTTAGTGAAGCTCTTCGGGCTAACCTCCGAGGTTTCTTGAAAGCTGAAATATTTGAAGCGGCCAGTACTCATCCCTACCTCTAGGCAGGCAGGCGCGCCCTAAAAAAGCGTTCGGTTTTTAAGCCGCGAAAGTATCAAAGCGCAACAATTTTGCCACATTGGGTTTGCTTATGTTCTCAAAAATCCTAATCGCCAATAGAGGGGAAATTGCACTGCGTATTATTCGTGCCTGCCGTGAACTTGGGGTCCGCACGGTCAGTGTGTATTCTGAAGCAGATAAAGATTCTCTCCATGTACGTTTTGCCGATGAAGCAATCTGCATCGGAAAAGCTCCCAGCAGCAGCAGTTACCTCAATATCCCGGCGATAATAAGCGCAGCCGAAATCACTGATGTAGAAGCGATCCATCCCGGATATGGGTTCCTCGCGGAGAACCCGCACTTTGCGGAAATTTGTGAATCCTGCCAAATCACCTTTATTGGTCCGACCTCAGAGAATATCCGGCTTATGGGCGATAAGATGACCGCACGCACCACGATGCAGAAATCGGGTCTTCCGATTGTACCGGGAAGCACTTCCACCATAAAAACCAAGGAGGAAGCGCTTAAAACGGCTAAATCAATCGGCTATCCGGTCATTATCAAGGCAGCCGCCGGTGGAGGGGGAAAAGGGATGCGTATTTGTCATAATGATATCCGCCTTATCAGCAGCCTGATGACTGCCCAAGCGGAAGCAGAAGCAAATTTCGGCAACCCCAATGTCTATATAGAGAAATACATTGAGAAACCCCGTCATATCGAAATACAGATCCTGGCAGATAAACACGGGAAAGCGCTGCATTTGGGAGAACGCGATTGCAGCATACAACGCAGACATCAAAAACTACTCGAAGAATCCCCTTCTCCGGTAGTTGATCATAAACTGCGTAAACGGCTTGGAGAACTCGTCCTGAAAGGCATAAAGTCGATAAATTATGTAGGAGTGGGCACCGTAGAACTCTTATTTGACTCCAAAAACAATCACTTCTACTTTATGGAGATGAATACCCGCATCCAAGTAGAGCATCCTGTCACTGAAATGGTGACCGGCATTGATCTGATTAAAGAGCAGATACGGGTAGCTGCCGGAGAAAGATTAAAAATTCACCAAGAAGATATACGTCTTCACGGTGCCTCGATAGAGTGCAGGATAAATGCCGAAGACTACGAGAATAACTTCCTTCCCTCTCCGGGCAAGATTGACTTTTGTATGCTTCCCGGCGGACCGGGGGTGAGAGTCGATACCCATATCTACCCCGGCTATACTATTTCTCCTTACTACGACTCTCTCGTCGCGAAATTAATCGTGCATGGAAACACTCGGCAGGAAGCAATAAAGACCATGCAGCGAGCACTGAATGAGTTTACCATCGAGCCTATAAAAACAACGATCCCCTTCCACCAGCGCATCATGGAAAATACAGATTTCTTGAAAGGGGATGTCTCTACGCATTTCGTGCAAGAATTACTCAAAGACGAGTCAAAAGGAGAAGAATGATGCAGCCTGAAGAAACTCGCACCGATCTGGGAGCAATACGCATCCATCAAAATGTGATTTCTTCAATTGCGTCTCTGGCGACATTAGATATTGAAGGGGTTAAACGCGTCGGTGGCCCGCAGAGAACCGGGATCATGTCTTTTCTTTCACAGAAGGACCCTTTAAAAATAAAAACGGAATTCACAAAAAAACAGGAAGTGCGGATAGAGATCCCGATTGTGATCGCATACGGCTATCATATCCCCGAGATCGCACAGCGGGTGCAAGATAATGTGCGCCATCAAGTAGAACGAATGACCGATCTATCAATTAAAGACATTACCGTAAACGTACAAGCAATAGAAAAAGGATAAATCCGACACGGAGGTCACAATGAGAATATTTACCATAATCGCAATTACGTTTTATGCGGCGGTAATCACCATTTTAGGAACCGTGATGATCATTATCTCTCTTAATTTAGTCTCTCCTCAAATGATTAGCGATGTCCTCCTTTATACACTAGAAGGCGTCAACGCCCGCATTATTATCGGCCTTACCGGAGGCGTGTTGATCTTAGTCAGCATCTCGTTTGCCCAACTGATTTTCGGTAAATTTCAGCGTGAAAAAACGATCGCGTTTATCACTCCTTCCGGCGAAGTGACCATTGCGCTTTCTGCGGTCGAAGACCTCATCAGACGCTTAGTAGGAATAATCCCCGAGATTAAAGAACTACGCCCTGACGTAAAAGCAACAAAGAAAGGTATCGAGGTAGAGGTGAACATAGTCTTGCGGGCAGAAACCAATATCCCGGAACTAACCTCACGCCTTCAGGACATAATAAAATCAAAGATCCAGGAAGTAGTAGGTACCGATGAAGACGTGTTTATTAAGATTCATGTAATCAAAATAATTACGATCGATGAAAGAGATAAAAAACGCAAAGAACCTGAAGAAAAACCCGCGATTCCTTTTGGCGGGTATGGAAAAATCTAGCAACGACTAAGGAGGATTACGCAGATGGCAAAGATTGGGATACTCACCGGTGGAGGAGATTGTCCAGGGTTGAATCCTGTTATTAGGGCGGTAGTCAGAAAAGCCCATAACGAAGGTTATGAAATAATAGGGATACGAAACGGTTGGAAAGGCCTTATTGAGAACAATACCATAACGCTAGACCTTGCATCCGTCTCAGGGATCCTGCCCAAAGGGGGCACCATTCTGGGAACAAGCAGGACCAATCCTTATAAAAAGGAAGGAGGAGTCGATAAAGTAAAAGAGACCATCCGGGCCTTAGGAATTGATGCACTCATTGCAGTCGGTGGAGAGGATACTTTAGGCGTAGCCTCTAGGCTGGTAAAGGACGGAATACCTTCTATTGTCGGAGTTCCGAAAACAATCGATAATGATCTCTCCTCTACCGATTACACATTTGGATTTGACACGGCACTTAACACCGCGATGGAATGCATCGACAGGCTCCATACCACCGCGGAGAGCCATCACCGCATCATCGTGGTCGAAGTTATGGGTAGACATGCGGGATGGATTGCCGTTGAAGCAGGGATTGCGGGCGGCGCAGATATTATCTTGATCCCGGAACTCCCCATAGATATTGAAGAAGTCTGTTCTCTGATACACAAGCGTCACTCCCGAGGCAAGACCTTTAGTATTGTGGTGGTCGCCGAAGGAGCGCAATTCAAAGAAGAAGACATGGTTACCCAGGAACAAAAACTTGATGAATTCGGTCATGTGCGTTTGGGAGGCATCGGGGAGAAGATCGCCGCGCTTATCGAGAAGAAAACCGGTTATGAAACCAGGGTAAGCGTACTCGGCCACATACAAAGAGGAGGCTCGCCTTCTGCCTTCGACCGAATCCTGGGAACCCGTTTCGGCGTTAAAGCAGTGGAATTGATTAAAAACAAAAAGTTTGGAAGGATGGTCGCACTCGCGGGAAAGAACATAATCGACGTCTCGCTTGAAGAGGCAGTGAAAGAATTAAAGACCATCGATAAAGAACTCTATGCGATTGCGAAAGAATTTTTTGGTTAGTTTTTAACATCCTTAGGCCCACGTCATCCGAGCCCTGAAGGAGGCGGTTTTAAGACGCGAAAGGATACGATAAGGACGATACTATGAGAGAAAAAATAAAAGATATTTTATTGCAGAGCATCCAAATCAAGGAACAGCTTCTTCAAGGAAATGTCGGAGATATCGTTAAGATCGCGGGACTGACTATTGAATGCCTGAAAAAAGGCGGCAAACTCATTATTTTCGGTAATGGAGGCTCCGCCAGCGACAGTCAACATATCGCCGCAGAATTGGTAGGACGTTTTAAAAAAGAACGTGCGGGCCTGCCGGCCATTGCGCTGACCTCCAACACTTCAATCTTGACTGCGATTGCCAATGACTATGGATATGATATCGTCTTTGCCCGACAGATCGAAGCGCTTGGCGGAAAGAATGACATCGCGATCGGTATTTCTACCAGCGGCAAAGCAAAAAATGTTGCCTTGGGGATTAAACAAGCACACAAAATGGGAATAAAGACCGCCGCGCTCACAGGGGGAGATGGGGGAGACATCGCCAAGATTGCCGATGTCTCATTAATTGTTCCTTCAAATGTCACCGCGCGCATACAAGAAGCACATATTTCCGTCGGACATGTGTTATGCGAACTCATCGAAGAGTACGTCAGTTAAAAGATAAAATACTTCCGCTTTCGCGCCTGAAGAAGGTGATTGCCTTCTTACAAAAAAAAGGGGCGCGGATAGTCTTTACCAATGGCTGTTTTGATATCCTTCATTACGGGCACGCTTCTTATCTTGAACATGCAAAACGTAAAGGGGATATTTTAGTAGTCGCAGTCAATAGTGACTCATCGATAAAGAAGATTAAGGGGCCGCATCGACCTGTCAACCCTCAACAAAACCGGCTCAGGATGGTCGCAGCGCTAGAAAGCGTTGATTACGTCACTGTCTTTTCGCAAGTGACGCCGTTAGAGGTAATCAAGCTGCTTAAGCCCACTATCCTGGTAAAAGGCGCAGACTGGGATAAACAAAAGATCGTAGGCAAAGAAGAAGTAGAAAGAACCGGCGGGAAAGTGTGTTCTATTCCGTTAGTACAAGGGCTCTCAACCACGAATCTGCTCAAAAAGATCTCCGATGCCTATTAATCCATCTTCAACGAAACGCATTATCGATGCCAATATCAATCGCGCCAAAGAAGGGTTACGGGTCTGTGAAGAGATTCTGCGCTTTATGCTGAATAACAAACAATTAACCAGAACCATTAAAGATATACGGCATAAAATCGACGCAGCCGTCAAGAAGCTTCACCTATCTGCCGGAGAGCTCCTCAAAGAACGAGCCATTGATAAAGACGTGGGGCGCTCGGTTACCGGCAAAGAGTTACACCGGCGCCACATTATAGATATTTTTACGGCGAATATCCAGCGAACCAAGGAATCGTTGCGCGTACTTGAGGAATTCTCAAAACTCCAGAATGTGCGCGCCGCACGCGAATTTAAACAGATCCGTTATCAGACGTATGCTCTCGAAAAAAAAGCTATTGAAAGAATCACGGCTTTATTTGATACTCGATAAAGACACCTGGGGGAGAAGATCTCTTCTTGCGTTTATCCGCGGCATGCCCAGAGATACGATAGATATGGTACAACTCAGAGACAAACATTCGCGCAAGACGACAATCCTTAACGATAGCTTAATCTTGCGCAAGTGGTTAAAAAAAACAAAAATCCCTTTCATCATAAACGACCATATTGATATCGCGAAAATGACCGAAAGCGATGGAGTACATTTAGGGCAAACGGATACGCCGATACATATCGCACGGAAGATTCTTGGCCGCGATAAGATTATCGGAATATCCTGCCATAATCTCCGTGAAGCGTTCGAAGCGGAAAAAAATGGTGCCGACTATATAGGAATCGGCCCCACATTCCCCACGTCGACAAAACCCGATGCCGACAAACCCATCGACTTCTCGATCCCTGATATACTCATAAAGAATCTGCGTATTCCTTTTTTTGTAATCGGAGGCATAACCCATGCACGATTGCCGTATTTTACACCTCGTTTTCGGCGTATTGCCGTCTGTAGCGCCATACTCAACGCAAAAGATCCTTGTGTGAGTGCGCGAAA
>JAHISH010000174.1 GCA_018818365.1 Candidatus Omnitrophota bacterium
ATAAAAAGACTATCGGATACGCGTTCCAATAATCACAGAAACCCCAGCGTAAATTCCTTTCTGCTAACCACGCGGCCAACTCTTGGTGATGGCGGATAGAGCGATGCCTAAAGCTATCAAACAATTGCGGATATCCGCCCAATAAGAGCACTACACAGAGCGCTAATTGCAGAATCTTTGGTTTCTTCATCACATCCCCAAGGAACCTTCCGATGAAAAAAGGTGCGGCTAAATACAAAGGGATCATAAAACGCGCGGCCATCTCTCCCACACATATGATAAAGAATCCCGCAAAGAATACATACAGTAATAATATCCTCCAGAAGCTCTTGGTGATATCTTTAAAAAACAAAAGCCCCTCTTTCTTCCATGTCCAGGCGATACCACTGAAAAATAGCAGTGCGGGGATAATGCCGGCCAAAGAAGCAAATGCCTGTGGTATTTTAGCAAACAAATAGGGCAAGAATGAAATACGCCATAGTATTCTTTGCGTTACACTGAGGATTAATCCCGCAGAAGCGACTGTGGCACGGTCAAGTACAAGTATCCTTCCGGCAAGACGAATGAAGGTTGCACCCGGATATTGCATGTTGTAAATAAGCGCAGGCATATATCCTAAGAGGAAACCGCCTACAAAAATCATCGCAGGCTTAGAGAACCATTTTTTTTCTCTGCTCACCAGAAGTATGAAAAAAAGTAATACCAAAGGAACTATGCCGGGAGTTGCCCATACGCCTAATCCCGCACAAAGGCCAAAGAAGAAATAGAATATCCTTTGCGTAGGCACCGTGCGGTACCACTTCTCTACCAGAATCAGGAATACTCCTCCGAAGAAAAAAGTCTCCGTATGGGGAGTCCCTACTAAGGTAGAACAATCTAATAACGTAAACGAAGGTAGGCCTACAAACAAAAGTACCCACGCCGCACCTATTCCCCCCATGAGTCTACGTGCCAACAAGACACTAAAAAAAACCCAAAAACAGGAAAGAATAAACCCTACCATATTAAACCAAAACGCAGAAACGCCAAAGAGCGCGAAGAATAGTGCCGCCAGGTAACTGGAGAACATTCCCCCATAATGACTCTGCCACATATAAATCGGGAATTCTCTAAATTCGGCGATATATTTTGCCATGAGCGCGTAGGTTGCGGTATCGCCATGGAGTGTCGCCGGCATAAAACAAAGGATAGAACGGGCGGCAATTCCGGCTAAAACAATATACCAACAAACACACCCCCACCCTATTCTATGCCAATCAACTCTTTCAGACATTGGTGTTTCCTAGTCTTTGGAAGAGTTCCTGAAGAATTTCAGCACGTTGCTCCCATTTAAAATTCTCCTGGACCATTTTGCGTCCGTGGGCACCGAGTTGTATCCGATAATCCTGGTCCCTCAGAAGCCGGCAGATCCCTTCTGCAAGCCCGGGGATATCATTCGGATCAATAAGCAATCCTGTTCTCCCATCTAGTACCGCATCCCGTACTCCTCCTGAAATTCCTGCGATTACCGCTTTAGCGCAGGAAGAAGCTTCGATAAATGAGATACCAAACCCTTCCACAATCTCTTCTCCTTCAGTGGCACGGTTAGGCATGACATAAATATCACAAAGGTTGTAATACCACGCAAGCTCTGCATCCGAGACCTTTCCCACAAACCGCACCTCTTGTTCCAACCCGTGCTCTCTGACTAACCTCTTTAGATATCCTTCATCCTCTCCTTCTCCGACCACTAAATACCGTATCGCCTGGAATTCTTTTTTTACCAACGGCAACGCTGCCAATACCGCATCAATGCCTTTGCGCCGCACCAGCCGCGCAACAGTCAAAATTACTTTCTCGTGTTGAATACCAAGCCGGCGCTTCAAAACCGTAGTATCTAACCCGGGACTGAAAATCTCTGAATCCGTTGCGGGGGTAATTTTTGTGACCTTTTTGGAGAAAATGGAAAACTCACGGATAATTTCTTCTTTGGTAAAATCGCTATTGGCTATAATGGCATCCGCGTTCTCTAATACCGCGCGTAAAACACCAAAAAGAAACATCTTTTTTTTATACTTCGCAGCCTCTCCTCCATAATAAAAGACACAATACGGGATTCTTAACAATTTTTTACTTAACAACCCCACCACGCCGATGCTCAAGGGAACCCCGCAGATAACTACTTTAATTCGTTCCTTACGGATAATCCGGAATGCAGAAGCCATAAGCAGAAAAATACGCGTGACGCGGCAGGAAATATTAGGATAACGGTGCACCTGTAATCCGCTGGCAGCATCTACTGCTTTGTCCCCTTGGTCGGTAACGGCTAAGATAAAAGAATCCTGTGCAGGCAATAACTTCCATATTCTATAGAAGACTGTGCCAATGCCGCTTACTATCGGCGGAAAATCATAGGTTAAGAGTAATGTTCTCATTCACCCCGTACGGGAACGTCCCCTTTTATACTTTATCCATAAACGGAGTTACCGCCTGAATCATATCCTTGGCGGTTATTGTTTGAAGACACTGGTGCCTGCGACAATACGCTTTGCTACACGGACTGCATGAAAGGTCTTTGTAGAGCACAATGTGTTTATCTCCTATCGGCCACCAGAGTATCGGATCTGTCGGACCCAGCACAGAAGCGGTCATAATCCCTAAGGCTGCTGATAAATGCAGCGGCCCGGAGTTATTCCCGATGAAAAGCACTCCCCCCGATAACAACGCAACGAGTTCTCCGGGAAGAGGAAATACTTCTTGCGCATTGGGATTCTTGATGCCGGAAACGATACTGTCAACTAAAGACTTCTCTTGGACTGAACCCATCACAAAGACCTTTGTGTCATATCGGTAAATTAAATACCTGCCTAACTCAATAAAGTTCTCTTTTGGCCACCGCTGTGTCGGGAATGTTCCTCCGGGGTGCATAATCACTACTCGGCAGTTCTTGTCTTTAGGATGCGCCAATTCAATCTTCGGTTCAGTCACCAATAAGGGGACTCCTAATTCCCGTAGAAGCTGAAGATGCAGCTGAACCATGCTTTTCTCATTGGGGATCTGCGGAATAACTTGATGCGTAAAAAATATCCCTCTCTTTCCCCAATTGAATCCCACCCGTATCGGCGCCTTGCTTAAAAAACAAAGCAATGCCGTCTTAATCGTATAATCATAGAGAAGATCAATTGACATATCATAGTGATTCTCTTGCAACTGGTTCAATGTACTTTTAAATCCTTCATACACAATTACCTGGTCAATATCTCCAAGTAATTCCGCGAAATCCTTAAGATACGGCGAAACTAACATATGGATCTGCGCGCGCGGATACGCGTTCCTTAAATTATCAATCACCGGAAGAGAAAAAACCAAATCTCCTAATCGGTCCATACGGATAAGCAAAATATGCGAAATCTCCTTCGGCCAGACGGAGTCTACAGGAAAAACCATCCTGATAAGGAATAAGAAAGGAAAACGCAGGATAAAATAAAGACTACGCAACATGCCCTTAACGCTGGTCATCATACAATAAGATACTTTTGATTTACCCCCGGTTTACCCTTGATCCCATCGCTTAACGCATCGCGGATCGAGATAATCTTCTCCTCGTTTCCGGGAACCCCTTTAAGATTAAGGAGAAAAATAAGCTTTGCCGCATATAAGAATGCCCTACACAAACGACCCCATAAACAATACTCTTTATATACCGCGATCTCATTGCGCAGTGAATAATAAATTCTTTCCTTGCTACGGTAGCAACTGGCATGTATACAAGAAAAACGGATATGCTCTCTATCCGATCCTCTTTGTTCTATCACTCGGCTCGTAGGCACCCAATAGATATCATACCCTTTTTTGCGCATACGTAAGGAATATTCGGTATCTTCAGCATAGAGAAAATATTCTTTTCTTGGAAGGCCTATATCCTTGATGACCTCAATAGGGATAAGCGTCCCCCTCCAGGCAAAAGAAACGGTCTTCCAAGGGACCAATGAAGGCGCACGCGAAGCCACACACCAACTGCGCACTGCGCCAAGCTTCTTTTGCGGCGCTAATGTTTCTTGCGCATGCACAATTTTTTCCAACGCATCCTCTGATACCGACACATCGTCATCAAGCAGCCAGACTAAATCATTATTCTCCGAAGCCCTTTGAATACCTTCGTAAAATCCGCCCGCGCTCCCCAGATTGGCATTCAGGCGGACATAGCAAACGGACGGAAACTCTTCTTTCATCATCGTCAAAGAAGAATCCACACTGGCATTATCCACGACAATGATCTCATGCGCAGGGAGAGTCTGC
>JAHISH010000175.1 GCA_018818365.1 Candidatus Omnitrophota bacterium
CCGAGCGCATTAGTCGTACGCGCAGGATAGAGATGCGTCTGCTCATCGTATTCGGTTGCGGTGATCCTTCCGAGAGGATCTGTGACAGTGCGCAGATTGCCGAATTCATCATACGAATAACGCTGAAACGCGCGTTGCGTAGTTCGGGAGAGAGGATTATAGAGCGCGATTTCTGTTTTTGTCAGAAGCCCCTGCGTGGGCGCGGTGTTGAAATCCTGCGCATCATCGTAATAGAACCATTCTTCCTGGGATATGGTGCCGTCAGGCGCGCGCAGATACCTGCGGCTGGGATAGTTGATAAGCCAGTCTGCGCGGTTATGGCTATATTCGGTAATCTCCTCGCGTTCGTCGCCGCTTATCCCAACATCGCCCCACTCTTTTTTGAGGATTGGATTTCCGTAAGAGTCATACGCAAAGGTGGTCTGCGTCTGCGTAGAGGTGCCGTCTTCATAATAGGTATATTCGTCAGTTTGACGAAGTAAGACTTGAAATGTTCCCGGATACGGGGTTCTGTGGTCCCAGGTATTCCGGGTTTCTGCCATGAGCCTACCGTCTTTGTCGCGGATTTTCTGCTGTTGGATCCTTCCTTTATAGATATCGTCTTGCAGAAAGTAGGTCTCGGTCGTGGCTTTTTCGTTATCCATGAACAATGTATACCCAAACCCGCGGAATTCTTTCTGGGTGGGGCTGAAGTAGCCTTTGGCGTAGACGTAATTGCTCACGTAGGGCGGCGATATCCCGTCGGAAAGTGTTACTTTTGAAATTACCGGCACGACAAAAGGAAGGCCATGCGTGCCGTCATCCTGCAGGTTATTGTAGGCGGAGGAGGGGCGGTATTCAAATGCAAGGGTTGCGCCCAGCCCGTTTTCAATTGAGATAAGAAAGTCTGTTGCGTTCTTTGCCTTTGAAAACGCTGCCTCGAATCCCAAAGAATCCTGGTCTAAAAGAAAATCGGTAAAACTATCCCCATTAAAATCTCCAATTTGAAAAGGAAGATGTTCGAGAGAGGCAATGCTAGAAAAAGAGAGGTTGAGGTTATGCGAGACAGTATTGAGATCGGTAAGGATATTCCGATACATCACCGATGCTTGTGCCGAGTTATAATAGAGATAATCCGCTTTATTATCCGCATTGAAGTCTGATGAGAAGAGGCGATAATACGAAGTTTGCGGTGGGATTGTTATCGAGCGCTTCCAGGCATTCTGAGGTGCAAAGAGGATAATTGAACGCTCATCCTGCTCCCATACCGCAAATTCGGAGATTCCGTCACCGTTATAATCTCCGATAGTAAGGGCCTCTAGGATTCTCCAGGAGATCCCTTCGGGGGTAAACCCCTCATCTAATTGAAATCTGGCGTTTCGATTCCAAGCGATAATGATTTTTGGGAGAGACCGATTTCTCAGATCTAAGAACGCAATATCCGTTAATCCGTCTCCATTAAAGTCTCCTGCTAAAGGATGCGTATAAGGAATTTCCTCAGAACAATCACTCTGTTCTTGGAATCTGAGACCGGTAGAAAGCGCAAGTTTAATACGACGGGAATCCTCTTCTAATAATGCCAAATCTGTCTTTCCATCACCATTAAAGTCGCCCAAAACAATATCGTGCACTCTTCTATTGGATGGGGTAGGTAGTGTCCTATACCTCAGGAAGTTTGAAGGGGTATAGAATTCGTCGTCATTATTAGAGAAAGGTACTAATACCTCAAAGCTTTCTGTGGTACTTGAATTCATTGAAGGATTAATTGCGCGTACATAAAAGCCCAAATCTGTTTTTCCACCCCCATTAAAATCCCCTGCGACATTAGGTCCCCGCCAGACAAAACCTTCCGATAGAATTGTGTCTGGAAAAAATCGGGCTTTTGAACTAAGTGCCTGCCAGAATCCTAGGGTGTTTCCTATTTGATAATTCATAGAAAAGTCACTTTCAAAATTATATCCAAAGATATCAATGCGAAAGATATATTTTGTCCAATCTCCTTTTAAAGTTGCAAGATTAAGGGGGGTAGAAAGTGGGAAAGGTCCATGTCTTCCTCTTTGGTCAGAGTAATAATAGTGGGCGTTGCAGTTGTCTTGAAAGGGGATATTCAGATTCACGACTTCATCATAAGGGAATGACATTACTAGATACGTCCAGATATGAAATAATTGTCCTTTTTTGCCTTGAAGATGGAGGTTGCTATGCCAGCTTATCACATTCCTGTCGGTAATCTGCCAAGAAAACCCTGATTCATCCCCTGTTTCTTCTGCTTTGGTAGTGCTCCAGTCCACAGGAAAGATAATATTATCCTGGTTGACGAATCCGTCTGAAGTAAGTGAATATTCTCCGGTGGGCAATTCAGTGTGTTCTGCATAACGTATATTCCACCGCCCATCATGCCGAACGAGGATGTGACGATTTAATAAAGTATAAGCGAGTGTATCATAACTTGGCTGCGAAGCGTCATAGCGGAAGGTAATTGGAGGATTTCTGGTTACGCCGTCATTTCCTCTCTCGGATATCCGCACAAGCAGCGAACGCGCGGTTAGGGGGCTTGATTCGTACTCAAAAACAAGCTGTTTAATGAGTTGTCTTTGATAATGATAATGGATCCTGGAGATCCTACCGCGTCCGGCAAACGGATAATCATCGATGAATCCCGGCCGGAAACTGAATACGATATCGCTTCGGTCATTGGTGAAGTATATTCGTGTCCAATAGTTATAGTCATCTTTACGAGAAGATGCTCTGGATGCTTCGCTCTTTTCCGCGTAGAAGATTTCGATACAATCGCGTAGATAAGTGATGCATAACGCGTTGCCGGTGTTATCGACTATTTTACTAAGGCGCCAGCGGAATACCTTTTGCGGGTTTTGAGGATCTTTGGTACGGGAGTAGTCGCTAAAGACATCCTCGAGCCCGAAATAATACGTTCTGCCGAGAGGGTCTTTGACCATCCAGTGTTCTCCGTTAAATAAAAATTGCCAGTCAGCCGAAGAGTGTTTTGCCCTGTATTCAGTTGAATTTATCTTTACCAGTTCATTCTGTTGATCGCCGAAGCTAAATACAAATTCATCATTTGAATCATAAGAAGGAAAACCATTCTTCGTAGAACGTTCGATTACCCCTAGGTCAAGTTTCCACCCGACCCCCAGCCAGCCGTTGTTCGCCCTGGAGGAATAGACAAGCTTTGGCGAGAAGGGGATACTCTCGCGTAAGGAGGGTAAGGCTAGAGGAAGGCTGAAGTTTGCGCTTCCGGTGTAGGGGTCAACGTAGTAATTATTCATTGCGTTGACAGGGGTAAAAGAGCCTGCGGGATCTGATTGGGCAAGGGACAGCTGCGCTGCCTGGCAGAGGAAATTCCATCCTGCGATAACTATGAGAACGAATAAAAAGGGTATTTTCTTCATATTCGGCTGTCTGTTGTTTGACTATCTACTCTTTCTATAGGAGAGGGCATAGTCCGAGCAATGTAGATGGTTAATGTCCGGGAGTCTCTGGCTTCGCCGGGATCTCTTACTTCTACGGTAACTGTGTGTTTTCCTCTTCCCGCTACACTTGCCGCAAAGGTATGGTGTGAGGATGCCCCCCAATCTCTGATGGTCGTATTATCTAATATATAGCGATATTGGTAACGTAAGTCAGCGTTATTTGAAGCGGTGGTTTCAACGGTTATACGGATTGTGTCATTGAACGTAAATAAGAAATAGTTGGGAGGGGATACGGAGATGATACGAAGTATTGTATTCTCCGGTTCGGGAGCAAGCGGAGGAGGGGGAATCTCGATCGGCCGAAGGAAAAGAGGGAGGGTATATTTTTTACCCCGTTTAAGTTCTGTGGGGCGGATTAATTGCTCATAGCCTTCTGCGCGGCAATAAATGATATAGGAGCCTGAGAGGGATTTACGAATTGAATAATTCCCATTGGAATCGGAGGTTGTGGTAAGAATAGATTCTCCTGAAGCCTTACGTATTTCAATAGTTGTTCCTGCAACAGGTTGATTGGTGCTAAGGTCAATAGTTCTTCCATCTATTTTTGTATTTTTGGGCCTGCTGCTCATCGCAAGCGCATTGGGGGAAGGAAATAAGAGAAGTACAGCGGCGGTTATTACTAGAAGTAGCCTTTGAGGTTTTATTCGAATGACCGTAGGCATACAGCTCCTTTGAACTGTGCCGTGGCAGTGTATCAGTGTATTATAAATATAGCATATTTGGGGCCAATTTTCAAGCAGGAGACGTCTACGGTTTTACTCAGGAAGCGTCTACCGTTTTGTGCTGGAAGGTGTCTGGGGAGGTGATTGTGCATAATTTCTGATAAGGATGCAGTTTCTCGAGGGGAAGGGAGACACCTTCCAAGGGAAAACGCAGACAGCTTCCAAGGTAATTTGGTAGACGTCTGGAAGAGAAAAAATAATATGTGAGAAAACAGCTTCATTTACGTCAATTAAATTAGAAAGGGGTGATGTCGTATGCCTGCAGGCCCGCGAGTGTTAATAGAAAATGCCTGGTATCATCTCATGGTAAGAGGGAATCAACAACAAAGAGTCTTTTTTGATGAGCAAGACCATCGGGTTTGTTTGTGTATATTAAGGAAATACAAGAAGAGGTTTAAATTACAATTGTGCGGGTTTTGTCTTATGCCAAACCACATACACTTAGTAGCGAAGCCTCAAAAACCCCGCGATCTAGCGAAGTTTATGCATGATACACTTCGCGCATATACCGCATATTTTAATGAGCGCTATGGTAAGGTGGGGCATCTTTGGCAGGGTAGATATAAAAGCAAGGTTATCGTAGAAGAAGGTTACCTGCGGGATTGTATTCGCTACCTTGAACTTAATCCTGTGAGAAGCCAGATTGTAAAAGAGCCGGCAGAATATCCTTGGAGTAGCTTTAGGGAGAGGATGTTAATGAAGAAAATAACAGTTGGATTATTAGATGAAATAAGCTTTTAAGACACCTTCCAAGGAAGAACTCAGACAGCTTCCAAGGGAAAACGCAGACAGGTTCCAAGGTAATTTGGTAGACGTCTGGGATGTCTTTGGACATTTTAGGAATGTCCAATATTTGTCCAAACTATAAGAGAAATAAATTTCTTATTGTCTTAAATGTCCAAACTAGTGAACAAATTAAGCTCTTTTCGGGATTGCAAACCTAGCTAAGAGATGTTAGCATTTTACTCCTAAATAGCTTAATAGATGTCTTAAATTATATGCAATTTAATACTTTTTTAATCGATTTTCAGAAGTTAAGTATATGTCATGATCTCCTCTGGTTTGTTGTCTAAGGTTGAGCTAAATTCCTGTCAAAAATGAGTATTTTCCCTCTTAACTGATCACAAGCTGATTTTTCATTATCCCTTATTTCGCAAAGCATTTTGTTCCTGCTTTAGGAAGCAATTATGTATATATTTAAAAAGAAAACGGTACCAAATAAATAGAAAAATAATCTTGACAAGGGTATATATATATATTATACTTTGAACGGAAGTTGAGAGTAGTATTTGACAGTGAATAGAAAAAGGCAAACTTATCGGAAGGTAAGGACGCAAAGCCACGGGTCCGATAAACAATTTTTATATCGGAAAAAGGACAGCCGGGTTGCCGAATACGCATGTAGTATTTGACAATCCGGTTTTTATTTTGACATGATAGTAAATAGTTTCGCAAATAATTTGCCAATGGAAATAAAAATTCGGAAGACAGATAAGCAGTGCGGGGGTAAGGGGGAGTTATTTCTTCTTAAAGATTCAAAATTATTATGAAAAGAAGAGTAGAACTCACAGATAACCGGGAAGTACAAGAGGCGCAGATGATGCCGCAACCCCAGGCACCTTTCAAATCAAGTTTCAAATCCTGGGTACGGGTAGTGGCGTTTCTGATACTGGTAGTCTTTACCCCACAACAAATTGCTCAGGCCGCAGAATTTGATTGGCGCGTAATTTGGCGCCAGCCGTTTGCCCAGCCGCTTAATCTGCTTCCTAATCAGATTCCCCCACAGTTACAGAATTTAGCTAATCCTAATATCGCACTTGCCGTAAAGAATATCCTCACGCAGATCACCCAGCAGCCAGTTACCTCAATCAAGATATCTCCTACATTGACCATCAGTTTGGACAAACCGCTGAAGCTTTCCAAGCAGCGCATTGAAGAGATCTACAATTGGCTTAAAGAGAGGCCGTGCGGCGCAAAGGCTTTATTTGAATATCTTTCTTTCCAGTCAGTAGTAGTCTCAGAGCAAGATTTAGCGGTAATCGCCCTTACTAGTGATATCGTAAACGGTATCATTAAACCTGAAGGAAACTCGGAAGTTGTCAAGAATTCCCTTTACGCCCTCTCCCAAGCTACACAGTTCTACGGCCTTACTTTAGTGCCGGTTCAGTTAGATATAAAGAGTATCCCGCTTGATTCCGCTAATTCCCTTACTCCTTTCATTGGACATTTTAAAGATGACCATTATATGTTAGTGACCAAGGTCTCTGAGAATAGCGTATATATGGTTAATGACCATCAGGAAGAAGTAGTTTCCCTTGAAAAGTTTGAGAATGATGCGACCGGTTATGCGCTTCTTCCTGAAACCGCAGATAGCCGTACATATCGTATTCTTAATGACAATGAAGCAAAAGCAGTACTAGGTGCAAAGACTAACCGCAGAAGGCATGTTTATGTAGGGGCTATTTTCAAGCAGCCATCTATTAAAGACCAATTGATTAGTATTGGAGTAGCTGCAGCTGCTGTAGCTACAGGAGCTTATTTGGGTGGTGGCTTAACGGTATCTTCCTTCGTAACGAGTTTTGCCCATGCTGCGTATACCCGCCAGCTAAGCCAAGCTGCCACCAATATCGGGATACATGCGTTTAAAATGAACCCTACTACCGCGCAGGTCTTCGGATATGCGGTAACCAACGGGATAAACGCCCAATTCACCGGAGAAAAATTTTATTTTAGTAAAGCTCATGCGCAGGATTTTGCGGATCCTAAAAACCTCACCCAAAATAGTTTCTGGACGCAGAATTCTAGGATTAGTTCCTTGGCGAATTTCGGCATGGCCAGCCTTGAAGGCGCCGCAGTCGGTTACACCAGCGTAAAATTAAATAACTGGGTAGCCAAACATACCAAGAAGCCCACGTGGTATAATTACGCCGCACGAGGGGCCACGCAGATCGGCGCACCCATTGCCGGCTTTGCTGCGTTTAATGCGTTGACTTCAGGAGTAGGCATTCAGCATCACTGGCAATATAGAGATCCTCAGACCAATGAAATCCGTAGGACTCCTTTTGCCGAAGATGATTTCTATTCGATGAGTTTTAAGCAGAGGCTTTGGCAAGGCACGAGGAATTCTTTTACCCCTGATATGCGCAATTATGTGTTGGCGCAGGGAGCAGGTGCGATAGTAGAGAATATTGCCATGAGTAGATTAGGTAAGAGCCCTTACAGCCGTGTGTTAGGGACCAGTGCCAATATCGGGGTTGGCGCTTATTTAGGTAAAGGTTGGTCCGGAGTTATCCCAGGGATTAGAGATGGATTGATTAACGGAGCAATCTCCGTAGGATTAAATGAGGTAAATAAGAAGTTAGAAGATAAGTATAATCTTACTCCTTTAGCTTCGGCTGGGATCACCTATCTTGGGTCTGTGGCTGCCGGAGCCGCATTTAATTATTTATCAGGCGGGGATCTTAAGAATTACTTGTGGGATACCAGAGACCCAGATAATCCAGGCGGCGCGATTATTGGGTTTGGGTTGGATTATTTGGATTTCGGCATCAATCCGGCTATCCGTCTGATTAAAGTTGCCGAATTCTCCGGCCTTTCCGGCTATGCGGCGCGCGCAAAGAAGTTGCAGCAGATGACCGGCAAAAGTTGGAAGGAATTGGTAAAAGATGGACAGACCACGGACCTCTTGCCTTCTTTCGGGCGCTCCCTGGTCGATTACGCGCAGAGCAAGCTGCATTACAGTGCCGTAGATACCTTGAGTCCTATAGCCCGTAGTTTGACACGACCTTTCCTCTTTGTTACCCGCGATGCGCGTACACAGACAAGGACACTTGCGGGCGAGGTGCGTATCCGTCAGGCAACACAACCTCTGCAGCAAGATGAGACTTCCATTAACTTCGATCCGCGTATTTTCGAACAGACGTTAGAGAATATTCAGAATATTAATGAAGAACAGCCTGCTCCGTGGAATAGTGGCCCGACGATTACTGGAGAAACTAGGCCTTTAACTGAGGAAATCGCAGGGCTTTCTTCGGATACCCCCGTAAACCTTATCAGAGTAGAAAAACAACCAACTCTGTTAGGGAAGATAATAAGCCCTATTTGGCAATCGAAGGATTGGGGGAGGACTGATGCTTATGAGGTCCGCGAATATAGAAGTAAGATGAGGCCTGATCCTATCCTTATGCGCGGATCTGTAATAAGACGGAATACCCCGCTTGCCCTCGGACAAAATAATGCTTTAGTGGCACAATATTCAGATGTGGTTATGCGTGATGAGAGAACAGGAAGAACGGTTTCTCATCTTCTCTATAATCCTTCCGGAGTTCAGAATGCTATTTACAACCGCAATTCAGAAACCTTTCTTGCGAATAGCACTGTTCGTGGGATTGCGATGGTAGATGGACGGTCGCAACTTATCTCCTCTTTATATGAGGCTGAGGTGATCTTGCCAAGCGGCAGTGATTCCAAGCCTGACCCCGAACATGCCTTCTTTAGCGATTTTTCTTATGATTCGGTGACAGGTACGGTCGCCGGTTACATTTCTTTTAATCTCAATGGTGATAGTTTCTCCGCTTCTGCGATTCTTCCTCAAGAGTGGCTTTCTACGTTAGGCAATAATAATGCAACCGGAACTTATTCCGATTATACCGTGCGTAGGCCAGGAGATACTGCCAGACTTACTACTATAGGTAAGGGGAGTGGAGTTGATTTTAAGAGTATTCTTAATACCGAGATTATAGGTGACGACACAAGAAGGTCAGGGACAAAATTCACTCAATTAGGCAATAACCTTCCCACTTTAGAGGTATTGCGTTCGGCGGGAAATAGGGAAGAGCTTGCCCGCCAACTCGATACGGATTCTTCGTTCGTCTCCGCATTCACCAACGCCGGTTTTTCACAGGAGTTTGTGAATGACAATCTGCCGTTCCTTCAGCAGGCCGGTACAAAGAGTTTTCATCTTCGCAGCGCAGACGTTAGAAAAGGAGGGTTTGCGGTTAATCCGTATCTTTACGGGAGCAGGTTCGTTCGGGAAGGACAAGCGGCGGCAGAGTACGCAGTATGGTTTGACGGCACCACTGAAGGAATCGGGCGCACGATGGACGGGGATCGTGTCCAGGAATTACGTTTAGGTGGGTGGCGGATAGATGTACCTGAATATAATGTGCAGCACTCTGATAGCCAAGACTTCATCTTGAATGCGCAAGAGCTTAGGGATGTGAGCGTCGAAAAAGGAGATTCCACACAGCGTTTTGTCCTCGGCCTTCCTGAACAAGAAAGAAGTTATACCCCGAATTTCTATATTTGGGTTACCAAGGGAGAATTCTCAAGGCGTGCGCTTCCTGCAACCTCTGCTCCTGCACCTCTCGAAGAAAATCCAAACCCTCCGGTTGACTTTACGCAACAGATCAGTAGTTCTGTTGCCTCTCTTGCTCCGGCGAATCAAGAGATAATTACTGGCCTGTTTACCGGTGTAAAGGGGGATTTATCCCCCGGAGCGGAGAAGGGGGATATCAACGTACGCAACGCGAACTTCCAGCTATTTATGGGCAGTGGCAGAGAGGCACTTCTTTTCGACCAGAAATATGACCTCACCATCAATGATCCTTCCGCAACCGATGGCGTGGCGCTTTGGGATATGCCCGAAGATGTGCGTTTTAACTTCATGCGCATCACCAAAGATGATAATGCGCATTTAGGATTCAGGTTGGATGGGGCCATCGCAAAAGTTTACACAGATACCGAATATCGGTTTGGAACAGATCAGCAGGTTACCGCAAAGAATGCGTTAGTCTGGTCAGCAGCTGGAGGTGAAGCGCAGACTCAGATTGGCAATTTTATTCTGGATAAAGTAAAGGACGCAGAATCCCTTACCGTTGATACCTTGCAACAGATGGTGCAGGAGAATTTCTCTTCTCCCAATACCCTTGCAGGATTGGCGCAGATTAATAAAAACACCGGAGAAGTTGGTTTCTTCAAGCTTGTCGAAGAGAATGGGATTACAGGGGCTACTCAGCATTCAAACGATCTTACTCCTCCTGCCCAGGACCCAGAGACCGCGATACTTTATACAGGTAAAGCATACGCAGGAGTATTGACCATTGATACCCTTTCAAGAGACCAGAATAATTTCATTCTCAAGGGGCAAGGACAGTCTCCTCTTACCGTCCATGAGATGGCAATAGGCATGACGACACGAGTTCCCGAAGTAGGGGAGATTCCCGGACAGGATTGGTATGGAAAGCTTTCAGAAGCAGATGTGAACTTCGATTTAGCAGAAGGGGTGCGCGAAGAAGTGCGCGCACGATACAGCAATATTTTCGGCCAACGCTTGAACCCCGGCGACAATATCATTAATAAGCAGGGATATATTCCTTTCCAGGAGATGGCGTTTAATTTTGTAGAGAAGAATGCGCAGAGTTCTATAACCCACCAAGGGTTGAGTATTCTTTCCATTTTAGGGGGCAAGGCAGTATTCCGCAATGGCAGTTGGATGCCTGCAGATGATGGCCAGCAAACCCGTGCAGATTGGTTTAATCCTGAGGGATCATACTACTTAAGTCAAGCAAGAGAAAGAGGCCAGGACAAAGAAGTTCGGGTTGATTCATTAACCTTATTCGGAAGCAAGGCAGGCGATACGGTTGTTTGGTCGGAAGAGAACGCCCGATATCAAGGTACAATTGGGTATGGAGACGATAACGGGATTTCCCCGAATCGTATTGAAGGTCTCCAGGTAAAGGATAATGTAATCTTTGTGAAATCCGGCAGCAATGCGGAATGGGATTTCATTAATGCCAAGTATATTGAAGATGCAGCTTCCGGCGTACTCCCTAAGACCGCACAGACCGATGACCCTGCTTTAGCAAAGCGTATTTTTGATGTCGTGGATCGTCCGGTGACGGAAATGGATATCCATATTGAAGGCGGAAGTGCGCAAGGGAAGGGTACTCTTGTTGCCGGCCTTGATTTTCTTACTCCCGCCGGAGCGCTCAATAGAAACCGTGCGCAGTCCATCGTAATGGATAGGTCTTACGGCGCGAAACTTGACATACATTGTTTTGACGGCATCAACGGAAACGATGTCGGGGCAGAAGGCTTGGAAGTAAATCAATCGCTCTGGCTTGGGAAAGGCAATTATATTTTTGATACCGACGCAGAAGGCCGCACGCTTATCAGAGGAGGAGAAGGGATTTCTTACTATGCCTTCTTGGATAAAGCGCAGGATGTCATTTTAGATGAGGGGTGGAACCAGATTAAGTCCAGAGGAATTGTTTATATCCGTCCTCTCGCTGAAGGCGCACAACTTGGCGAAGGGAACGCATTGCCGGTACGCGCTATTGTTGGCGGGGGATCGTTAGAACTATGGGGGAAGAAAAGCGATGGTTCCGGAGAGCTGGAGTTAAAGGGAACAATCCCCGAAGGTACGGAATTAACGATTAATGATAAAGGGGCATTAGTGGCATCCTTTGCGCTTCAGCACGCAGTGGGAAGCGTGGGGCAGAGGCCGGAAGGGGATTCATCTGCAGCGTCACCTATCGCCACCTTCGAAAAAGAATATACCGTAGTTCTTGGCGCGGATGAATCAGGCAATGCGATTGCGCTGCCCGCATGGCAGACAGGCGATTCTGATTATCTGCCGGGACACATTTCGCTTGGGCAAGGAAGATTTGTGACTCCGGAAGAGTACCAAGCATACAAGGCACTTTCAACTCAGCCTGAGATCCAAAAGTATTTCCTTGGTTCTTTTGAAGATGACGCAAGAACCGGTTTTTCCGGAATACAATTAGCAAGCCGTAGAGTTTTAGCGGATCAATTAGGGGTAGATTATCTAGGCGAAGCGTATAATTTTGAAGCTGATGCCCAGAGCGACTTTGTAGTTTTAGAACGGGCAAGGCTTCAGTACCGTCAAGATACGCTGCAGAAGAACCTTACCAATCTGGAAGAAGGCGTGCGTTCCATTCAATATTCTGATGCGGCCCAATACGTGATGTTGAATGGAAGTATAAACAGCGTATGGTTGGCGTTAAGGAAAGGGAATATTGATCAGGCAGAAAAAGAATTGGGAGCTGTCTATCAGGACCTGGGGCGCTATTATGAAATTAAGAACCAGCCGCGTTCGCAGAGAGCGCTTGGATTTGCCACCGCAGAGCCGGATGTGACCGGCGTACGGACCGAGGTCCCGCAGACAATGGAGCTTCCTACGGACCTTATCGAAGTAAACCGGGTTATGGCAGATTCTTTGCGGGTAAGGGGATATTTAGGTAACGATTATGATATCAATGCGGATGCGCAAAATGAATATGCCCAATTGACTACAGCAATCGAGTCTTACAATGAGGTGCGCAGAGAAGTTTATCTTGGCGATATAGATAATGCTATTGGTATGGCGCAAGGGGTGTTGAATGACTTGCATGCGAAGGCAGAGACCAGCGGCAGAGACCGCAAGGCATACGAGGATGTGGCGATCCTTTATGACATAGACGGTGCTGCCCGGGGAGCGAATTTCAGCTGGATGAATACGGATTATTTATTTGGCCCTCAAACATATGACAGGGTCAGGGAAAGAGAGTTTCTGGTCGTTGATCGCTGGACAGGAAGGCTTGAGCGCAAAGACCTTCAGGACTTAGGATTAAATAATGATGCGCTCTACGAAATAAACGTCAGGCTTGAAGCGGTGAAAGAAGAGACCGGCCGTGGCGTCCCTGTTGATAGCCGAGAGTACCAAGAAATATTACTTGAAGCACAGAGACAAGCGTTATCTGAGGTGGTAATTAAAAAGATGCCTTTAGGCGCACTTAGCCGCTATATGCCTATTATGGTGGTGGATGATGCGGTGACAACGCGTGAGACTGCCACCTATACCGGCGGCACTCTTCTTCTGGCTGGGGCAGTAGCAGCAGATGTACTTTTATGGAAGGCGCCTATCGCTACTACCAGTGTAGGGAAACTTTTGGCTTTAGGCGGCGGGTCTGTTTTGTTAAGCGTGGGAGGAAACGAGGTATTAAAATATGGGGTTACCGGAGAAATCCTGACTGGACCAGAATTAGCAACGGTTATCGCATTATCCGCTATTCCTACGGTGGGCGGTTATTTGGGCGGGGTAAGAAGCGTGGGTAATGCAGTAATGCGCGCGCGAATTCTCAGGATGGCAACTTCTTCAGCAGCTTCCTACCAAGTAGGTAATTTAGCGAATATTGTCACCGAAGGAAAACCGCTGGGATTGGGTGGCGGTTTGGCAACATTAGGCGTCGGCGCATTATTGCCTGCCGGAGCTTCCGCGCCAAAAGCAGCGCTTAGTTTTGTCGGGAAGAGGGCAATTGCGCCTATTGCCGGAAGGATCGCAGGCCAGGGAGCTAAGAGTTTTGTGCAGACGTATAGTGCTGCCACGACATTAGGGACGTATTACACCGGAAGCCTTGCCTATGCAATAACCCATGCCGCACTTACTGATTCTTCCTATAGGCCATCATCCGCATTAGGGGCACTCACACATAATTTCTTTTCTGCAGGCGGTAGACAGATTATAAAAGGCCTTCCTAATTTCTGCATATCTCCTTTAGTCGAAAGAACCACTGCACTAAGGAAGAGGATGTCAATTTTGGACCAAACCGAGACCGAGATGGTGTTAGGGGCTTTTTCTAATCATTTAGGTATTGCGGCAGCGGCGCCGGGATATGCGTACGGATTCGCTAAGTTTTACCTTAGCACCCCGGGTTTAGTCTTGAATGCAGTAACCCATCCTCTTGATACCCTCCATGAATTTGCCGGAATGGTCGATATTATCGGCAGGATTATGGGCGGCCAGGCAACAGGAATCAGCCCGGCTAATGCAGGAGAGTGGGGTTATCTTTTCGGTGCGTTACGGGGTTCTGGGGCGAGTCTGAGAGATACGGGAAAGGGGTTACGTACTTTGGCTTCCAGGAAAGTTACTACTTTGCAAGCAGCGAATACGACTATAAATGGAGTATCCTCTATCGGGAGATTAGGAAAAACAGTCGATTTCCTTGGCCGCGCAATCGAAACCACCCCTAACATTATGTATATTAATACCGGTTTAGCTCTCGGTATGACTTTAGCCAACGGAGGGATCGATCAGTTAGGAAGGACCGCGAAGAATACTGCGTATAATTTTGATACAGTGGTTTCATCTTCTCTTGGTATAAATCTTTTCTTCAGAGGAATGGGAGTAGGAATCAGCCGTGGTTTGGGGAAGTATCAAACATCTCGTCTCGGAACGTACACGGCAAGCGGCAATCAGGGGAGATTAAACTGGAAGCCTCAAGCAGCAGGCTTAGGTATTACTGCGGGCGGAGCCGGCATGTATCTGGCAGGCACAAGAATCAACGGGATCAAAAATAAAATCGGCGGCAATATTCTTGCGAACGCTGGGCTTATTGTTGCGGGCTTAGGATTAAGCTATGCGCTTCATGCGCATCAGGCAGGGTTTAGGAATGTCTTTGCCCGCACGCCATGGGCACAGGGAGTACGTAGTTACTGGACTAATGTTGCGCTGGGCCTGCCGGCAGCATCCGCAATAGGGTATGGCATAGAGAAATTGATTGTTGCTCCGGCATTTAGCTTATTTGATACCACCGTTGGGATGTCCTCGGATAACAAAGGAGAGGCTTCTGGGTGGGATACTTATCGTATTGCTTCCACTCCTAATCTTTTTGGAGAGAATGCGGGCCGCACCTATTATCTTTTCAATAGAGAAACAGAAAAGTATGATCCGCATCAGTTCCTTGAAAGAGGCGATTGGCGCTCGGCGCTTTTGACCGGAGCGCTTCTTTTAGGGGCTACGACGACAACCTGGAATTATGCCAAGCTTAATAAGAGACTGCCGTTTTCAAAATCCGGTGCACAGGAAGCATTGGGTAAATTAAAAGAGCCTTTTATCGGGAACAAGAAGTTATTTACTCAATTGGGAGAAATCCCCTTCGCACAGGGGGTCCTTTCGCGTTGGAAGACAATCGGTACTGGGATGGGGCTCTTAGCGGTTAATAACCTTCCGTTAGACTCCTATCGTGAAAGTATTCCGCTTTTAAATGCTCCTGAAGCAAGGACAGTGTTGAACGTAGCGGCTCTTGCATTAGTAGGTGGAAGCAGATTCCTGAAGTCCAATACCGTCCGTCGTTCACGTGCTTTAGCAGGAGGCCTTGGGTTACTCGCATTAAATAACGTTGATCTTCTGCGTAAGGTCCATATATTCGATGAGAATAATCCTGAATGGCATACGGGTATGAATATTGCGGCATTGGCCATCATTGCCGGAGGAATCATGACTCCTGCGGCAGCTAAATTAGCCGCGCGATACCCTAAAGCGCAACCGAAATTTGCGAAGGTTTATTCCGCCGTAAAGACAGTGGCGGTTGACCATGGTATACAAGGTACGGGAAGAACATTACTTACGGTTATCGCGCCTTTGCATATCGCGGTGGAAGGGACCTCGTGGTTATTTAAGGAATATGTCTTGCCTTCCACCAACACGTCGTTAGGGAAATCATTCTTTAATAATACCTTCGCGGCGTTCTGGACCCCTGAGAGCGCAGTCAAATACCGCGGCGTATGGAATCCTGCAACGAAAGGATATCTTGGGTCTTTCTGGGATCTATTCAGG
>JAHISH010000176.1 GCA_018818365.1 Candidatus Omnitrophota bacterium
CAGCTTGTATGCTTGGGGATATTATCTGGCACAGATTATAATCCTGGCGGGGTGAGGGGGATAGGGCAGAAAAAAGCTCTAGATATAGTAAGAAAATTCAAAAACCCGGTTGATATTTTTAAGTCAGTTGAAGAAAAGATTAAGTTACAAGAAGCAGAAGGAAAAGGATTTGACTGGCAGGAAATTTTTCCACTATTCAAGAAACCAGATGTAAAAGATTTTGAAATCAAGTTTCCCAAGAGTAATCCGGAAAAAATCAAGAAAATTCTTTTGGAAAGAGAATTTTCAGAAGAAAGAGTAGACTCGGGCTTAGAAAAATTAAATCTAGCAAAGAAATCAGCTTCTCAAAAAACTTTATTTAGCTAGTTAGATTTATATATTTAGGTAAGAGGGACAAATGGGTAGGAGGCAAAGACCTTATTTTATTTACTATCGGCCGGATAGGTGTTGACGGCGCTTTATATAAAATAATGGAATTCAGCGGGCCGGTAATAAGTTGTTTGGGGATGGATGACCGGTTCTCTATGTCCAATATGGCAATTGAAGCCGGCGCACGAGCAGGGCTTATCGCGCCGGATAACATCACCTGGCAGTATGTAAGGGCTTCAGGCTTAAAACGGCAAAAGGGTGGGAAAAGACCCTGTAGCCCGCAGTCTGCAGCTTGCAGCGGATTGTTCTCCGACCCGGATGCCCATTACGAAAAAGTTTATGAGTGGGATATTTCAGATGTAGAGCCGCAGGTGGCGTGTCCGCATCTGCCGAGTAATGTCAAACCGGTCAGTGCCATGCGCCGGGTCAGCGTCGATCAGGTCGTGATTGGTTCCTGTACAAATGGAAGGATAAACGATTTGCGTAGCGCCGCAAGGGTTCTCAAGGGGAAGAAGGCAAAGGCAGGAGTGCGGCTCATTGTCTTTCCCGCGACCCAGAAGATCTATCGAGAAGCAGTCAAAGAGGGACTGGCAGAGATTTTCGTTAAGGCCGGAGGAATTTTTTCGACACCAACCTGCGGGCCATGTCTTGGCGGGCATATGGGGATTCTTGCGGAAGGAGAAACCTGTATTGCCACAACCAATAGGAATTTTATCGGAAGGATGGGAAGCCCGAAGTCGTTTGTCTATTTATCGAATCCGGCAGTGGCAGCTGCGTCGGCAATTACAGGAAAAATCACCCATCCGGGACGGTTCTGAAGTCAAGATAAGAAGTGTCCCTGTTAAAGGAGAGGAGGGACAGTTCTCAGCACAAGTTGAGAACCGTCCCTAAAAAATGACAATTAAAGGCGTAGTGCATAAAGTAGGCGATGATATCAATACCGACGATATCATTGCCGCGAAATATCTAGTCTCTACCGATGCAAAAGAGTTGGGCGCGCATTGCTTGGAGAGTATCATGCCTGAATTTATCAAGAAGGTAAAACCCGGAGATATCATTGTCGCCGGGAAGAATTTTGGGTGTGGTTCTTCACGCGAACATGCGCCTTGGGCTATTAAGGGCTGCGGCGTTACCGCCGTCATTGCCAAAAGTTTTGCCGCAATATTCTTCCGTAATGCCATTAATATCGGCCTGCCATTTCTTGAACTCGATACGATTGAACGTATTCAAGATGGGGATGTGCTTGAAATTGATTTGAGCAGTGGTATAATAAATAACACGACCCGCAACCAGCGTTACCAAACTCAAGCTTTTCCTGAATTCTTGCAAGAGTTAGTCAAAGCCGGCGGGCTTATGAATTGGCTTACCAAGAAGGAGAAAAAGTGATGAAGGTGGAGAAGGATACGCGCAGAGTCAGAATCGCGTGCCTGGAAGGATTGTACCTCGAAGGCACAGTGTATGTTAATCCGGGCGAGAGGGTGATGGATTATTTAAACGACCAGAAAAAGTCTTTCTTCGTGGTGGCGGAAGTCTGTATCTTTGAAAATGAGAATGCATTCTTTCACCGCGCTGATCCGATCGCAAAACGTAATACAGTATTTTTGAATAGATCCGCAATTCATTATCTTGAGGAGGTAGAGGCGTAACTATGGGGAATAGTTATCGTATCGCGGTAATACCCGGAGACGGGACAGGTCCGGAAGTCGTCCGCGAAGGGCAGAAGGTATTATCCGCGGCATCAAAAATGTTTGGCTTCCAGTTAGAGCCTATGGTCTTTGATTTCGGGGGAGACCGATATCTTAAGACGGGGAAGACTATTGAAGACAGCGATATCGAGCAACTAAAAGAATATCATGCGATTTATCTGGGAGCGATTGGGCATCCTGATGTCAAACCCGGTATTCTTGAGACCGGGATATTGCTGAAGTTGAGATTTTCTTTGGACCAATATATTAATTTACGGCCGGTGAAACTTTATAATCCCGCTTTTTGTCCGCTTAAGGATAAGACTGCCGCTGATATAGATTTCGTGGTGGTGCGTGAAAACTCCGAAGGCCTTTATAAAGGAATGGGAGAATTTCAGAATAAAGGCACCCAAGATGAGGTCGCTATCCAGATTTCTCATAACACGCGTAAAGGGGTAGAACGCTGTATTCGTTACGCCTTCCAGTATTGTCGTAACCGCAATAAGAAGAAGAAGTTAACGCTCTGCGGGAAAACTAACGTCTTGACCTATGCCTGGGATTTATGGGAGAGGACGTTTAATGAGGTTGCAAAAGAGTATTCGGATATTACCACGGATTATGCGCATGTTGATGCAACGACTATGTGGTTTGTGAAGAATCCGGAGTGGTTTGATGTTATTGTGACGGATAATATGTTCGGCGACATAATTACTGACTTGGGAGCGATGGTGCAGGGAGGTATGGGTATTGCCGCGGGAGGTAATATTAATCCCCAAGGAGTCTCTATGTTTGAACCGATTGGAGGAAGTGCTCCTAAATATACAAACAAGAATGTGATCAATCCGTTGGCTGCCATCTGTGCCGGCGCGATGATGCTGGAGACATTAGGCGAAGTTAATGCGGCACAGGCGATTGAGAATTCGGTGATAAAGGTTGTCAATGAGAAGATAAAGTCGCTGGGGGCAGGGCGCATGGGTTATTCAACTGCGCAGGTGGGGGATTTGGTGGTAGAAGATTTATAATTTCGGCTGCAAGCCTCAAGCTTCATGGGCAAAGCGTGAGGCCTGGAGGGGCAAGCATAAAGCAAAGAGAGTTATTTAAGAATGCGCAAAAAGTCTAAATACAACGTTGCGGTAATTGGTGTCGGCGCAGTAGGCATTGAGATGCTGCGGGTTTTGAAGCAGCGTAATTTCCCTATTGGAGAGCTTAGGGTTCTCGCGCGTTCTTCGCGAAAGATAGAGGTTGATGGAGAGGAATATAGCGTGCAGTCAATTGCTCCTGAAAGTTTTGATGGTATCGATATCGCGTTATTTGCGGGAACCGAAGGCGAGAAAGGTGCCGCGGTCATCTATGCCCAAGAGGCAGTTAAGAGAGGTGCGGTAGTTATTGATAATGGCGCGGATTTCCGTATGGACCCTGCGGTTCCTTTAGTGGTCCCTGAGGTAAACGGGAAGGACGTGTTAACGCATAAGGGAATTATTGCTAATCCGAATTGCTCTACTATTCAAATGGTAGTTGCTCTTGGCCCGATTCATCAGGCGGTAGGGATTTCTCGTATAATTGTTACTACACTTCAGGCTTCTTCCGGAGCAGGGAAGCAAGCGGTCCAGCAGCTTAAAGAAGAGAATTCCCTTATCGCGGCAAATGGATACTTCAATCTGCATGTCAGCGCAGAGAAGAAGGCAATGCCTCAGCAGTTAGCGTATAACGTATTTCCGCATATCGGCAGTTTCGTGGAAGGCGATTATACCAACGAAGAATGGAAGCTCGTGCGTGAGACCCATAAGATCATGCATGATGATACTATTAAGATCTCCGCGACTACGGTAAGAGTGCCGGTGCGGACCGGGCACTCCGAGTCAGTCTATATCGAGACAAGGAGCCCTTTGACTCCAGAGAACGCAAGGGATATTCTTTCTAAGAGTCCAGGTATTGAGGTGATGGATGATTTAAAGAAGAACCTTTATCCGATGCCTAAAGATTGCGAAGGAAAAGACGAGACGTTCGTCGGCCGTATCCGCCAAGACATGTTCGTGAATAATGGCCTGTGGTTGTGGATTGTCGCGGATAACCTTCGTAAGGGGGCCGCAACCAACGCCGTACAGATCGCAGAAGTAGTGGTGGGTAATTATAAATAAAGGTACTCCTTTTTAATTACCCGTAACCCGTTAATAGTTACCCGTATTCAATATGCTTATCGTCTTCACCCGCCAGTTATATATTCTTATCAAAGCGGGAGTTCCTCTTTTAAAGGCACTTCAGATCATTCACGTGCAGCTTGCGGCGGGCAAGTTCAAGGAGAGCTTGGACTTTATCATACATGAAATCCAAGATGGACGCAGTTTCTCTGAGGCCTTGATCGCGCACCCTAAGTTCTTCTCTCTTTTCTATATCAATATGATCAAAGCCGCGGAGGTAAGCGGAAATCTGGTGGCCGTTTTAAAAGAACTTTCAGTCCATCTTATTGAGCACCGCCGGCTAAACCGCCAAGTACAGTCTGCGATCATGTATCCTGTTTTTATTCTACTGACTGCGACTTCAATACTTCTTGTGTTGCTGGTCTTTGTTTTGCCGGTCTTCACGCGCATCTTTCAGGATTTAGGTGCGAATTTGCCTCCGGCGACACAATTTCTTGTCTGGGTAAGTAATCTGCTTCTTCGGTGGGGGTGGCTTGTGCTTATCGTGGGAGCATTGGCAGGCGTTACGATTTTTACTCTTGCCCGCCGGCCTAGAGGAAGGGCGATCTTAGATGGTTTGTTCTGGCGTATTCCTCTCTTTGGAAAGATTTACAAGACCATGGAGATCGCCCGGCTTTGCCGTACTATCGGGACGCTGTTGACATCCGGAGTTGTACTGATTAAGGCATTGGAGGTTCTTATTGACATTACTCCTGCGGTATTGTTACGACAGGGTCTGGA
>JAHISH010000177.1 GCA_018818365.1 Candidatus Omnitrophota bacterium
AGATTCTTAAAACGGTGCTCCGGCGAAACTGTATGAGAAATAAATGAGCCGCCTTGGAACAAGCACCTTAAATCTTTGGTCCAGCGCAGTCCTTGCGAGCGAGGAACAAGCACCAAAATCTTTAATCCAACGCAGTCCTTGCGAGCGAGGAACAAGCACCTTAAATCTTTGGTCCAACGCAGTCCTTGCGAGCGAGGATAAGGTGCTCCGGCGAAACTGTATGAGAAATAAATGAGCCGCCTTGGAATCGAACCAAGAACCTTGACCTTAAGAGGGTCCTGCTCCACCAATTGAGCTAGCGGCCCAGAATCTTAAAAAGTTTCTACAAGGGAGATATTGTACCCTAAAATACCGTAATTTGCAAGCAGCGTTTTACGCTAAAAGTGCGTCCAGCAGGAATAATAATGAGCGGACACTTGACGGAACAAAGTAAACGTAAAGTGCAGCAAAGCGTCCGAGAATTAATCCCGTAAACTAGATAACGTTTCGTTTACGGGAGAACCAAACTAAAAAGTGCGCCCAGGAGGAATCGAACCTCCAACCCTCTGCTCCGAAGGCAGATGCTCTATCCAATTGAGCTATGGGCGCAATAGTATATCAGGCTATTTCACACTTCTCCCCAAGAAGTGCTTTAATCTCTTCAAGCTGTTTCTTATCGATGGGGAAAATATCTTTCTCACTGGTAGTACGCACCGGAGAATTCAGTTGGATCTTATCCGGATTAATTCTCTTAATGGCCTGCGTAAGCGCCGCAATATGCGCACGGTCGTCATTTATTCCGCGCACCAGCATCACTTCAAGCCAAAGCTGCCCTTTAAACTCTTTGCGCAGTGCCACTAACCCTTCGATGATCTCCTCGATCTTAACCCCTGAGGAAGGCCGGTCGATTTTCTGAAATGCTTCCGCAGTTACCGCGTCAAGCGAAGGAACAATCAGATCCGCTCCCAGAAGGCACTCCCGGATCTCCTTGCGGGGTATTAATGAAGAATTAGTAATTACTGCCACCCGGCAATTGCTTACTTTTTTGATCCCCGCGATAACTTCCTTAAGGCTGGAATGTAACGTCGGCTCTCCCAACCCCGATATAGTCACATAATCTAACTTCTCTGACTCCGGCTGATGCTGCGCATACCATGCGGAGAACTCCTCCAGGACCTCAGAGGAGTTGCTACAAGCGGGATCTTCCTGACGGAAGGCTTTACCGCTTCCCAACTGGCAATAGACGCAATCAAAATTACATATCTTATGCGCCGAGAGGCTTACGCCGAGGGAGCGCCCTAATCTTCGAGATTCTACGGGGCCGTATATATATTTCATCTTTAAAAAAAATCCCCACCTTGCCGTGATTATTCGCGCGAAAGGTGGGGATAGATTATCGAATCTCTATTTTACTTCAACGAGGCAATTCTGCGAACCAAGGTTATTGGTAATCAACGCAGTGCAGCGCGGATCATTAACCCAGGTCCCATCAACGATGAATTTATATTCGTACTTCCCCGGCTTCAGACTAACCTTCGTCGACCAGTTGCCCTTAGTATCCTTCTTGGCCTTGTAGGAGTTAATATCCCATTCGTTGAAACTGCCCGCGATACTTACCTTCTTCGCCTGAGGCGCAAAAAACTTAAATTCAACCGGTTTACCTACTGAAAGCTTTGCCATCTTTGCTCCCTCCTTCTCCTTTAAACCTTGTAAAAGACGACCCTTCGGTACCTGATATTTACTCATAAAACAAAAACGCTGTCAAGATTTTTTATGCCGTATCCTGCTCTACACCGCGACTATACAGACCCCTCTTTTCTCCGCAAAAGTAACGCTCTCCTGCTGATCGATAAATAAGGTCTTCCCGGCCTCGATTGCCAGGCACTTTCCCTTGGCTTTAATCAGGCTTCTGACGGTATTCAACCCCACGACGGGAATGTCAAAACGCATATCCTGCTTGGGCTTACTGACCTTGACCACGGTAATACCTCCCCGCGCAAGCCTTCCTGCGCGCCGTATAAGATTATCCGTTCCTTCAAAGGCCTCTACCGCGACAATCGCCTTATCTTTAACGGCAACGGTCTGGCCGATATCAAGCATCCCTACT